>NZ_JBFULE010000351.1:0-5434 GCF_056400485.1 Roseateles sp. P5_B10 | reverse complement strand
CCCTTGGTGCAGGCGTAGAGGCGGTCGCCATCGGGCATCGTCAGGCACGTCTGGACGCAGACTGGCTTGTCGGCCCGCAGTGCTGCCGCGTCGTCTTTGAGCAGCTGACGCACCTGCTCGGCTGGGAACAGACCGGTGGAATCGAAGCCGATCAGTTGCTCCGAGCTGCGCCCCAGCGCCCGGCACAGCGCGCGGTTCACGAACAGGTAGCGGCCCTCGAGATCCTTGGCGAAGATGACGTCGGTCGAACAGTTGGCGATCGCCTCGGCGATCTTCCAGGCCCGCTCCTCGTCCTGGCTCGCCACCGCCATGCGTGCGGCTGCAAGCAGTTCGCGCCGCTTCAGCGCAGCGCAGGTGAAGGCGCCCGCGGCCAGCACGGCCAGCAAGTTCACCAGAGCCAGCGTCGTCGCATCGGCGATGCTGCCGCCCAGCAGCGCATCGCGCGGCGTCTGGATGGCGATAAACCAGCCGGAGTTGCGAATCCGGGCCGCCACCGCGGCCTGGGCAACTTCGCCGCGATCCAGGCCGTCCATGAGCGAACCGGCCAGCGACGGATCGCCGGACAAGGCGGTCAGCGCCGCGCGGGAGGAGTTGCGCGGAGGGACGAACGGGGTGTCGGAACCGTCAATGCGCAAGGCCAGCAGATCCCGTGCGGCGGGGCGGAAGAACAGCGTCTCGGGGGCGTCACTGGCGGAGCCCGGCGTCAGCTGCGGCAGCAGCGTGAGGCGCGGAGCGGTGCGCAGCAGCAAGACGGTCCCGGGCCGGCCGTCCGCGCTGGGCAGTGGCACGAAGAGGTCGAACTGCAGGCTGGCGGGGTCGCCCACCTCGGCCCGGAAGTCGCCGCCAGACACCCGCCCGCCTTGCAGGGCCGAACGCACGCCATGCGACATGGCCGCATCGACATGCCGCGCGGCGCCGTCCGGCGCCAGCAGCAGCCGGGCGTGTTCGTCGAACAGCAATGCGTCGGCGTAGTGCGTGGAAGTCAGCAGCAACAGCAGTTCCTTCCTCATCTCTGCCGCCAATGCCTCATCGGGGCTGCGGCGCCAGCGCAGCAGGCTGGTGCGCAACTGGGGGTCGGTGGCAAGCCGGCGTGCGTCCTCCGTGCGCCGCTCGATCCAGCCCTGGACGATCTCGGCTTTCAGCTCGGCTTCGCGGCGCAACTGCGCAACCTGCTGTTCATGCGACATGTGAGTCGATCTGGCATAACCCATCAGGCTTGCCAGCACGATGGCGGCTGACAGCAGGGCGAACACCCAGAGCACACTGACCGGTCCGCCCTGGCGCGTCGGTCCGGTCGCCTCGCCCTCGGCTTGCCGGCTTGGGGTGATCACATAGATCAGCGCGCTGGTCGCCAGCACGAAGGCGATGCCCTTGCCCTGGCCAACGGCGGACAGCGTGGCGATATCGGGCGCCAGCTTTTCCAGCAGTCCATCAGACAGCAGGATCCAGGCAAGGCCAAAGGCCGCGTAAGCCGCGGCCATGGTCAGCGGAGCGGTCGGCGCCAGCCGGCGCCACCAGAGGTCGAAGTGCCGGCCGAAGCCCCCGCTGGCGAAGCGAAGAGGCGGTGCGACGGCGTCCTGATGCGGTGAATTCATTTTTTTCTCCCTGGATCGATGCGCGGCCGCCGAGGCCGACGCGCCGCCTAGTGCAGACCGGCAGGAGCGGCCTGCCCACCGATGAAGGCGGCCAGGGCGGGGAAGTCGGGAATGCAGATGTCGCGCCGGCTCTTCTCGCGAAAGGCGATGAGCCGCGCTCGCGCGAGCCTGGACAGCACGCGGCTGACGGTCTCCAGCGTCAGGCCGAGGTAGTTGCCGATCTCGGCGCGCGTCAGGCGCAGGCTGATCTGGTCGGTCCTGAGGCCACGCGCGGCCAGGGAATCGGCCCAGTTGTGCAGAAAGGTCACCACGCGCGCGGCGGCCGGCAGCGCGCACAGGGCCGTCAGCGCCTCGCGTTCGCGCATGATTTCGTCGCTCATGGCCTCGTGCACGGTGGCCATCAGGCGGGGATGGTCGGCGCAGGCCTTCAGCAGTGCGTCGTAGCGCAGCGTCCAGACCTCGGCGGTGTCCATCGCAATGGCTTCGCAGGCGTAGCTGCCCTTGGCGATGGCGCTGAAGCCGAGCCAGTCGCCGCGGAACTTCAGCCCGACGACCTGCTCGTGGCCCTCGGCCGACGGGCTGATCAGCTTGAAGCAGCCGGAGTTCAGCACGTGCAGCTGCTCGAACCGCTCGCCCGGCCGGTACAGCACATCGCCGGCATGGACGATGCGGCGCCTGGGCGCCAGCACGGCCTCCAGCAGCTTCAGCTCGTCAGCGATGCGCTGACCCTTGGACGGTGCGACGTTGGTGTTGATCGCGCCGCTGGCGGCGAAGGTGGTGCTGCAGCGTGCGGTAGTCATCGGGGTATGCGGGGCACTGGCGTGCATGGTGGTCTCCCTTGGGGTGGCATCGAAAAAATCGATGCTAGGCAGGCCCGGGCAATGAAGTGTCAACAGGCCAAATCGTTARGTAGCGCTGCGTAACACTGCGTGAACCGTCGGTGACGGAGCCGCTCAACACCGAGTCGGACTCCGCCGGCTTGACCTTGGTCAATGGCCGCGCATTCGGCGTCGATACGCTGCCACTCATGTGTTCCGAGGCTCGCCAAGGTGCCGCTGGCGCCACTTCGTCCTACCCCGTCGATGCCGCTGCCTTGCTACGGCAGGCGAGGGTGCTCTTGAGGCCGCAGGCCTCGGAGATGAAGCCATTGACGGGCAGGCGGCTGGCGCTGATGTCGCCGCACCCGGAGGACGACGAGGCGAGCGAATTCGCGCAGGCGGCGACGGCGCTCGGTGCCCATGTGTCCTTTGTCCAGCCCGGGCTTGACGAGCACAGCAGCCCATGGCGGGTCGATGCAACGGCACGCATGCTGAGCCGTCTCTACGATGCGGTTGAATGTCAGCACCTGCCCGCCGCCCTGACAGGGCGCCTGGCCCGCAGCGCCGACATTCCTGTGTTCGCCGGGCTGGCGACCGCCGGCCATCCCACGGCCGTGCTCGCACAGGCACTGGACGGCGATGTCGCGTGGGCCGTCAAGCGGCGCAGGATCCTGCAGGCGGTGCTGGTTATCAGCCTGGCTTGAGGAGCCGCGCTTGGCCCGTCGTCATGAGCCGTTGCAGCCCGAGGCTCGGCTGACGAGGACGATCTCCGACGGCTGTGCACCGCCCGGCCTGACGTCAAAACCCATGCGTTTGAGCAGGTTCAGCATCGCCCGGTTCTCGCGCAGCACGTGGCCGATGACGCGCTGCGTGCCGCGCGAGGCGGCGTAGTCCAGCAGGGCCTGCATCAGCAGGCGGCCGAGGCCCCGGCGCTGCAGGTCGCTGCGCACGAGCAGGCCGAACTCCGCCTCGACGTTGTCGGGATCGCGCACGAGACGGGCCACGCCGAGCGTGCGGGGGCCGCCAGCGGCCTGCTCATCGACGATGACGAGCGCCATCTCGCGCTCGTAGTCGATCTGCGTCATCCGGGCGAGGTCGTCATGCGTCAGCGCGTGCGGCGCCTGGAAGAAGCGCATGCGCAGGTCTTCGGGGCTGCAGGCCTGCAGGAACTCGCGATGCAAGGCCTCGTCCTCGGGCCGGATCGGTCGCATCAGCAGCGTGCTGCCTTGGCAGTGCAGAGTTCGCACCAGCTCCGCCGGGTAGGGGCGCACGGCGAAGCGCGCCATGCCGGAGGGTGCGGACGCCGACAGGCGCACGCGGGCATCCAGCGCGAGCACGCCGTGCTCGTCGGCCAGCAGCGGGTTGATGTCCAGCTCGGCCATTTCGGGCAGATCGGCCAGCATCTGCCCGACGGCGGTCAGCGCGTCGCACAAGGCGTCGATGTGGGCCGGCGGCCGCCCGCGATAGCCGGCCAGCAGCCGGGCCACCCGGGTGCGGTCGATCAGCTCGCGCGCCAGCGCGCGGTTCAACGGCGGCAGCGCCACGGCGCGGTCGCCCAGCACTTCCACCGCGATGCCGCCCTGGCCGAACAGCAGCACCGGGCCGAAGATCTGATCCACGTGCGCGCCGACGATGAGCTCCTGGGCGCGGGGCCGTTGCACCATGGCCTGCACGCTGAATCCCTCGATGTGGGCTTCCGGACGCGTGGCTTGCAGATGATCGAGCATCTCCCGCGCAGCCAGGCGCACGGCGGCTTCGCCGCGCAGGTCCAGGCGCACGCCACCCGCGTCCGACTTGTGCAGGATGGCCGGGGACTCCACCTTCAGCACCACCGGCCCGTCGATGCGCTGGGCGGCCTCGGCGGCGGCCTGTGGCGAGGCTTCGGCGCGCAACGTCGGCACGACCGCGATGCCATAGGCAGCCAGCAGTGCCTTGGCATCGATCTCGTCCAGCCATTCACGGCCAGCGCCCAGCGCGGCGTCGATGATGGCGCGCGCCCGTGCCAGGTCCGGCTTGCCGTTCGCGCCGGCGCTTGGCGTCYGGCGTAGTGCCGTCTGGTTGCGCCGGTAGGTCTGCATCAGCGAGAACGCGCGCACGGCCTCCTCGGGCGTCTCGTAGCCTGCGATGCCGGCCTCTTCGAAAGCGCTGCGCGCCGGCGCCACCGTGTCACCGCCCAGCCAGCAGCTCAGCACACGGCCCCGGTGCTCGGCGATCAGTGGGGCGCATGCCTGGGCGATGGCTTCGCTGGAGACGATGGCCGTCGGTGCGTGCACGAACAGGACCGCGCCCGCCTCGGGGGCGTCGAACAGGGCCTTGAGCGTGTCCACGTAGCGCTGCGCGGGCGCGTCGCCAATGATGTCGATCGGGTTGCCGTGCGACCAGTTGGCCGGCAGCACGGCGTTGAGCCTCTTCATCAGCGCCTCGCCCGGGCGCGCCAGCGTCACGCCCAGCGGCGCGGCGGCGTCGGCCACCATCACGCCCGCGCCGCCGCCATTGGTCATGACCATCAGCTCGCGGCTGTGGTTGTCTCGGAAGCGCGCGAGCGTCTGCGCGGCGATGAAGAGATCCTTCAGCGTGTCCACGCGCAGCATGCCGGCGCGGCGGATGGCGGCGTCGAAGACGATGTCCTCGCCCGCCAGCGCGCCCGTGTGTGAGGCGGCGGCCTTCATGCCGGCCGGCGCGCGGCCGGCCTTGACGACGATGACGGGCTTGATGCGGGCCGCGGCACGCGCTGCCGACATGAACTTGCGTGGCGATGTGATGGATTCGATGTAGAGCAGGATGGCGCGCGTATGCCGGTCCGTGGCCAGATGGTCCAGCAGGTCGGCGAAGTCGACGTCGGCGTGCTCGCCCAGCGAGACGAGGTGCGAGAAGCCGATGCGCTCGGCGTTGGCCCAATCCAGCAGGGCCGTCAGCAATGCGCCCGACTGGGACACCAGCGCCAGCTCGCCGGGCAGCGCTTTCGCCTGGGTGAAGCTGGCATTCAGCCCGAGGTGCGGGCTCAGCAGGCCGATGCAGTTG
>NZ_JBFULE010000350.1:0-5440 GCF_056400485.1 Roseateles sp. P5_B10 | reverse complement strand
TCATCGGCCTGATCGTCTTCCTGATCCTCGTTGTCGTGCAGTACGTCGTCGTGACCAGTGGCGCGCAGCGTGTGTCGGAGGTGGCGGCGCGCTTCACGCTGGACAGCATGCCCGGCCAGCAGATGAGCATCGATGCCGACCTGAACATGGGCTTCATCGACCAGGCCGAAGCTCAAGCGCGCCGCAAGACGCTGGAGCGCCAGGCAGCCTTCTACGGTGCCATGGACGGCGCCAGCAAGTTCGTCAAGGGCGATGCCGTGGCCGGCATCATCATCCTGCTCATCAATATCGTCGGCGGCCTGGTCATCGGCGTGATGCAGCGCGGCATGGGCTGGAGCGAGGCACTGCAGACCTTCACGCTGCTGACCGTGGGCGACGGCATCGTCACGCAGATTCCGGCGCTGGTCATTTCGGTCGGCACCGGCATCATCGTCACGCGCTCGGCCTCGGACAGCAATCTCAGCGGCGAGGTGCTCAAGCAACTCACCAGCTTCCCGAAGGCGATCTGGCTGGTGGTGGGCGCCTTGATGGTGCTGCTGATGCTGCCGGGCATTCCCGCGCTGCCCGTGCTCACGGTGGCGGCTGTCCTTGCTCTGCTGGCCCTGATGGCCGGCCTTCGCGACCGCGACGCCAATGAGGCAGCAGCCGACACCTCGACAGAAGAACAGCCCAAGGGCGACGATCTGGTGCCGCGGGTCCATCCGGTCGAGGTGCGCATCGGCAGCGCGCTTTCCACGTTGGCCCAAGGCGAGGAATCGGCCTTCATGCAGCGCATCGCCGCGCTGCGCAAGCAGTTCGCCCAGGACTTCGGGCTGCTGCTGCCCGCTGTGCGCTTCATCAACGAAGCCCGCCTGGCGGCGAACGCCTACGAGCTGGCCATCTATGGCGTGGTCTATGGCCGCGGCGAGTTGCATGAGGGCAAGCTGCTGGCCATCCATCCCAGCGGCGATACCAAGCACCTCAAGGGC
Organism: Roseateles sp. P5_B10; assembly: GCF_056400485.1. NCBI lineage: Bacteria > Pseudomonadati > Pseudomonadota > Betaproteobacteria > Burkholderiales > Sphaerotilaceae > Roseateles > Roseateles sp. P5_B10. The sequence continues at coordinate 4,472 of NZ_JBFULE010000350.1, read as the reverse complement.
ATCGAGACGCGGGAGCCGACCTACGGGCTGCCGGCCGTGTGGATCGAAGAAAGTGAGCGCGAGAAGGCGCGCGCGGCGCGCTACACGCTGGTCGATACGCCCACGGTCTTCGTCACCCATCTGAGCGAGACGGTGCGCCAGCATTGCGCCAACCTGGTCACGCGTGCCGAGACGGACCGCCTGCTCAATCGCGTCCGCGAGGCGCAGCCGGGGCTGGTTGAAGAACTGGTGCCCACGGTGCTGGGCGTCGTCGACGTGCAAAAGGTCTTTCAAGCGCTGCTGCGCGAAAAGGTCAGTCTGGTGCAGGTCGAGGGCATCATCGAGACGCTGGCCGACGCGGGCCGGGGCACCAAGGATGCGGCACTGCTCACTGAAGCGGTACGCCAGCGGCTCGGGGCGTCGATCTGCCAGCAGCTCATGGGCGAGGCCCAGGCCCTGCACGTGCTGACGCTCGACCCGACCGTGGAGCAGCGCCYGCGCCAGGGCACGCAGGACGCCACGCCGACCGATCCCCGTTTTGTCGAGCAGTTGCTGGCGCGGGCCATCGTGCTGGCCGAGCAGATGGTGCGCAGCAACTTGCTGCCCGTGCTGCTCTGCGCACCTGACCTGCGGCGCCATCTGCGCAGCCTCACGGAGCGTGCGCTGCCGCATATGCGCATCCTGGCAGTCACCGAGGTGCCCAACCTGATCTCGCTCAAGGCCTTTGGCAGCCTCAACCTGCCGGTCAATGAAAGCTCCGCATGAATGCCATCGAAATCGCTGCCATCGGTTTGCAGCACGACCTGGATCGGCTCAAGCTGACCAGCCACAACGTCGCCAATCTTTCCACGCCAGGCTACAAGCGCCAGGTCGCGGTACAGATGCCGTTCGCCGACCTGATGAGCGCAACGAGCGAACTGCAAGTGCAGACGGACGCCCGCACAGGCAAGCTCAATGCGACCGGCCAGGCGCTGGATGTCGCCCTGCCGGACGGGCGCTATCTGCTGCTGGAGGCCGATGACGGCAGCCAGGCATTGAGCCGCCAAGGCGCGCTTCAGATCGACGCGCAAGGGCTGCTGCGCACGCTGGCAGGCCACAAGGTCATGGGCACCCGCGGAGCGATCAGTCTGCGCGCGGACCAACGCGCCGGCTTGGAGATCGATGCCCAGGGCCAGCTCAAGCAGCAGGGCCAGGTGCTCGACGCGCTGCGACTCATCGGCACCAAGGCCAATGTGGCCCTGCGTCCCTTGGGTGACGGGCTCTATGCCGCGGACAACAGCCAATGGGAAGCCGAGTCTGCAGCGATTGGCGTGCGCAGCGGGCACCTGGAGCAATCCAACGTTGTCCCCAGCCAGGAGATGGTGACCTTGATGAGCACCACCCGCCACGCCGAAACCATGGTGCGCCTGTTCCAGGCCGCCGACGACATGCAGGCGACCGCGATCCGTCGCTTCGGGGAGAACACATGAACGACGCCCTCTACATCGCCGCGACGGGGATGAAGGCCCAGACGGCCCAGCTCGACACGATTGCAAACAACGTCGCGAATGCCAGCACACCGGGCTTCAAGCGCAGCAACCTGCGCTTTGGCGACCTGGTCAGCGCCGGCCTCGATGGCCAGCAGTCGGCCGAGGTTTCGACGGTGTCGGCCGGCGTCAAGATCGGCGCCGTGCAGCGCTCCTTCGTGGCGGGCGAGCTGCGCCGCGTCGACGACACGATGTCCGTCGCCGTCCAGGGTGACGGCTTCCTTGAGGTGCAACTGCCCGACGGCAGCCCGGCGTTCACGCGCAGTGCCCGGCTTGAGATCAACGCCGACCGGTTGCTGGCGGCGTCTGACGGCTTTGTGCTGCGCCAGCACATCCATGTGCCCACCGACGTTCGCAGCCTCAGCATTGGCGAAGACGGCCAGGTCACGGGGCGTGATGACGCCGGCCGCATCACGACCTTGGGGCGCATCGAGCTGGCCGTGTTCGCCAGCCCCTCCGCGCTGACGCCGACCGGCGAGGGCCTGTGGCGAGCCAGTGCGGGTTCAGGCGAGGCCACGTTGGCACCTCCCGGCGAAGCCGGAGCAGGGCGCGTGAAGCAGGGCTATCAGGAGGCATCCAACGTCCAGCTGGTGGAAGAGATGGTGCAGCTGATGGTGGCCCAACGCGCCTACGAAATGAACGTCAAGGTCATGCAGGCGGCCGATGAGATCGCCGGCATGACCAACAACCTGCGCAAATGAACCGCGCCGTCGTCCTTGCGATCTGCGGCATGACCCTTGCCGCTTGCGCTCAGGCCAATCCCTTGTGCGATGTGGCCGAGGCAGGCCTGCAGCGGTTTGCCCAAGCCCGCGGCCTGGCTGCCGACATGCGCTGCCGCGCCTCGGTGGGCCAACCCTTGCCGGCCGACGCTTCGTTGAGCGCCATGGACTGGCCCAAGGGGCAGGTGCCGCGCAGCGGGGCCTTGACCTGGCCCGTGCGTGTGCAGGTCGGCCAGGGGCGTTCCTATGTCCAGCAGGTGCCGTTGTCCGTGGCCTGGACGGCGCCGGCCTGGGTCGGTGTGCGCAATCTGGAGCCGGGAGCCGAACTTCAGCCGGGCGATCTGGAGTTGCAGTCGCGGCGCTGGCCCGAGGGAATGGCCGTGCAGGCCGCGGATGCGCAGGCCCAACCGCAGGGGCGACTGCGCAGCGCCGTGCGAGCCGGGGACATCCTGACCGCTGCCGCTCTGCTGCCTGCCGGCGCGCTGGTGCGGGGCGACCGCGTCACCGCCGTTCTGGCGCAGGGTGCGATGGAGATTCGTATGCCCGCGCAGCTGTTGGCACCCAGTCGCGTTGGTGAAGTTGCGAGAGCGCAGGCAACCGGCCGCACCACGCCGCTTGAAGGGCGGCTGGTCGATGCGAAAACCTTGATGGTGGTGAGCGAATGAAGATCCTTTTCGCCACCTTGGCCTTGTTCTGCGCCGGGGCATGTGCCGACCAGTTCGATGCCCCGGCGCCCCAGGCTGAGAGCGTGGCCGCGCCGCCAGCAGCGGCATCGGCCAGCCCGGTCGCGCCAGCGGGGCCGGCGCCACGCCCGCGAGCACGGGGCAGCTTGTATTCCGACGCGCAGTTCCAGTCGCTCACCGCCGACCGGCGTCGCTTCGAGGTCGGCGAAGTGCTGACGATCATGGTTTACGAAAGCACGTCGGCCACGACGTCGGCCGATACCGGCACGAACCGCGATTCCAGCGTGGGCCTCGGCATCAGCCTGCCCAGCTGGAACAAGAGCGCGGGTGCCACGGCCAGCAACGACTTCAACGGCACCGGCCGCACGCAGCGTGCCGGCCGTGTGCTGGCGCAGATCACGGTGCTGGTTCGGGAGGTTTTGCCCAACGGCGACCTGCGTGTGGGGGGCGAGCAGCTGCTCGAGATCAATGGCGAGAAGCAGACGATCCGCGCCGAGGGGCGTGTGCGCCCGCGTGATGTGAGCGAGCAGAACGTCGTGCTGTCGAGCCGGCTGGCCGACGCCAGGCTGGCTTTCGTGGGTGACGGCGTGCTCGGCGATATGCAGCGCCCCCGCTGGTGGCAGAAGCTGCTGAGCCTTTTCGGGATTTGACATGCGTGCGGCGATATTCCTCTGCCTTGCTCTTGCTGCCGTGCTGCCTGCCCAGGCGCAGTCCGTGCGGCTCAAGGACCTTGCTCGCGTCGGTGCCCAGCGCGAGAACGCCCTGGTGGGCTATGGCGTGGTGACCGGCCTGTCCGGGTCGGGCGACAGCTCGCGCAGCAAGGCGACGCGCGTCACGCTGTCCAACCTTTTGAATCGGTTCGATCTCAATATCGCGTCGGATGACATCGCCAGCCGCAACGTCGCGGTCGTGATGGTCACCGCGAGCCTGCCGGCCTATGCCCGTCCGGGGGACCACGTCGACGTCTCGGTGAGCTCCGTGGGCGATGCACGCAGCCTTGAGGGCGGCACCTTGCTGATGGCTCCGCTCAAGGGCGCGGACGGCCGTGTCTATGTGCTGGCCCAGGGAGCGATGACGGTGGGCGGCTTCCGGCACGACGCGCAAGGCAACCAGGTGCAGAAGAACCACCCGACGGCCGGGCTCATCAGCGGCGGCGGCACGGTCGAAGTGGCATTGCAGGAGGAGCCAGAAGCTCAGCCCGTGCTTTCGCTGGTGCTGAACCAGGCCGACTTCGGCACCGCCGGCCGCATGGCGGACCGCATCAACGAGAGCTTTGGTGCCGAGCTGGCTGAGGTGCGCGATGCCGGCGCCGTCGAAGTGCAGGTCCCGCGCGGCTATCGCGCCAAGGTGCCTGCCTTCGTGCGGCAGATCGAAGCGCTGGCCGTCGAGCCGGACCATCACGCGCGTGTCGTCATCAACGAGCGCACCGGCACCCTCGTCGCCGGTGGCGATGTGCGCATTTCGCCGGTGGCCGTCGTCGTGGGCGAGACCAAGGTGACCGTCACCGCCGAAACCGCGGTGTCCCAGCCCATGCTTTTGCGTGCGCCCGGCGCGGGCGTCAGGAC
>NZ_JBFULE010000349.1:0-5475 GCF_056400485.1 Roseateles sp. P5_B10 | reverse complement strand
GCCCTGGCCCACGGCGCTGTGCAGTTCGATCTGGCTGCCCATGGCCTCGACGATGTGTTTGGCCACCGCCAGGCCCAGGCCCGAGCCAGCCTCGGCGCGCTGATTCTCTTGCGGCGGAGCTTGCCAGAAGGGTTCGAACAGCCGGGCCTGGTCCGCGGGCGCAATGCCGCTGCCGGTGTCAGCCACTTCGAAGCACCAGACGCCCGGCGCCGTACTGCTTGGCATGACGCTCAGTTCGATCTGACCGCCGGTAGTGAACTTGGCGGCGTTGGACAAGAGGTTGAGCAGCACCTGGCGCAGGCGCTTGGCGTCGGCCAGCACCACGGCCGGCAATTCCGGGTCTATGCCTGCCCGAAAGGCGTTGCGGTGCTGGCGCGCCAGCAGCTCGCCTTGCTTTGCCAGCTCGTGCAGCAGGCCGTGGATGTAGAGCGGAGCGGGCACCAGGTCCAGCTCATGCAGCTCGCCGCGCGAGAACTCGACGAGCTCATCGATCAGCGCCAACTGGTAGCCCACGCTGTGCTCCACGCTGGCGCGCAGTTGCTGGTCGCGCCGGCCGCCGCCGCCGAGCAGGCGCAGATAGCTCACCGTCGCGGCCAGCGGTGCGCGCAGGTCGTGGCCAATGAAGGCCAGCAGGCGGCTGCGCTGCTGGTGCTGGCTGCGGGCCTCCTGCAGCGCATCGCGCAATTCGCCGGTGCGCTGCGCCACCTGCCGCTCCAGCTCCTGGCTGCGCGCGGCCCGCTCCTGCAGCAGCTGCGCCTGCGCGGCCAGCTCGGTGCGGCGCTGCTGCACCACCTGCTGCACCAGGGCCATCAGCAGGATCAGGTGCGACAGCAGCAGCACGACGGGCGTGGTCAGCCACATCACCGGCCCCAGCTCCAGCCAGCCCAGCACATAGGCGTAACGCGGCAGCGCGCCCACCACCGCAGACGCCATCACCAGCGCGGCCCAGCCGGCCAACGGCAGGCGACGCCACCAGGCCCAGCCGGCCAGCACCAGGGTCAGCAGGCCGCACAGCCCCGTCAGCGCGTTGACGAGCGGCGCCACGGCCCGGTAGTCGCCCCACAGCGCGGTCAACAGGGCGGTGCCGATGGCGAGCCAGGCGGCAGCCAGCGCCCAGCGCAGCGCCGCCGCGGCGCGGCGCAGTGGCAGGATGGCTGCCACGGCCAGCGAGTTCAGCAGCTGTGCCGTGCCCATCAGCACCACCAAGCTGCGCGGCGCCCAGCCGGTGGCGTTGGGCCAGAGGTACTGAAAGCTCAGGCCGTGCAGGCTCAGCTCGTAAAGGCCGTAGGCCGCCACCGAGCCCGCCATCAGCGCGAATGCCGCCCGGCGCCAGAAGAAGAACAGCAGCAGATAGCCGGCGGCGGCCAGCATCTGGTTGCCGGCCAGCACGGCGATGGCCAGGGTGGTGTCGCGGTTCTCAGTGAAGCAGTCGCGCGGCCGGCACAGCAGCGCGTCGAAGGAGGCGTAGGTGCGGCCCGACTCGCGCAGCATCAGGCGCAGCGGCCGGCCGGGCTCCGGGCGCAGCTCGAAGCTCACGTCGCTGGTGTCCAGCGGCCATTGCTCGTGAGGCACCCGCAGGCCAGCTTGCGTGTAGCGCCATTGCCCGTCGGGCGCCTGGACCCACAGCTGCGCGTGCTCGATGCGCGTCAGCGTCATCACCAGCCAGAGCGTCTCCGGCTGGGCGTTGGCGGGCAGCTCCAGCCGGGCCCACAGCGCGGTGCGTGTGTAGCCGGGGGTGCGCAGATGGCCAGTCGGCTGGTGGGGCTTGAACTCGGCGGCTCGCGCCTGCACGTCGTCCAGCGTCAGGGCGCCGCCGGGGTCTTCGAGCAACTGCCAGGCTGGTTGAGGCGTTGGTGGCGGCTGCGCATGCAATGGTGTCCAGGCGGCCAGGGCCAGCGCGAGGCTCAGCAGCCGGGTCAGCCAGCGCCGGGTCAAGCGGTGCCGCCGTCGCGCTGGTGCTGGCGCCAAGCCTGCGGCGTCAGCCCCAGTCGCTCGCGGAAGGCGGTGGAGAAGTTGGACGCCGTGGTGAAACCCACGTCGAAGGCAATGTCCTGCACGCTCATGGGCGTGGCGGCCAGCAGGTGGCAGCCGACGCGGATGCGCTCCTCGCTGATGAAACCCGACACCGTCAGGCCGAGGTGCCTGCGAAACAGCGTGGACAGGCGTCGCTCGCTCAAGCCCAGGCGCTCGGCCAGGTCGCCCACCGAGGGCAGGTCCTCCAACTGCTCGCCAATGAGCTGGGTAGCTGCGTTGACGAAGGCCAGTTCGGGGTCGTGTGCGCCATCGCAGCSCCCCGGCGCGGTCTTGGCGCGCGGCAGATGGACGTAGACCCGCGCCAGCACCTCGTCGGCCAGAAAGGGCTTGGCGATGTAGTCCACCGCCCCCAGGCGCAAGCCGTCCAGCCGTTGCTGCGCGCTCGCCTGGGCAGAGAGAAAGATCACCGGGATCTCACAGGTGGCCGCATCGGCCTTCAGTAGCCGGCACACAGCATGCCCGTCCATGCCAGGCATCACGAGGTCCAGCAGGATCAGGTCGGGCCGCTGCGCCTGGGCGCGGTGAAAGCCGCCGAGCCCGTCGGCGGCATGGAGCAGCCGGTAGTGGCGGGCCAGCAGATCGCTGAGCTGGCGCAACTGCTCGGGCGCATCGTCGATCAGCAACAGCCGCGCCGCGCCTGGCGGAGCCATGTCGTCATGCGTGGCGAGAGCTTCACTCATCGCGGCGATTGTCAACCGTCTTTGCAGGCCGTTTACATCTGGTTATTTTTGCTAGACGACGAACCAGCACAGGTTTTCTGCGGTTTGGCAAAGGTGGGTTGGCCAGAGTGCGGAGAAAGTCAYGCTGCACCGCTATCAGGGAGAGCCACCATGAAGACACGCCAGCCCGGCAAGACCCAGCCTGCCCGCCACCCGCACACCGTCCGCGTGATGCCGGCGCTGTCGCGGCTGAGCCTGCTGATCGGCCTGGGCCTGATGCCGGGCCTGGCGGCCCAAGGCACCACCCTCAGCGACCAGGTCAGCTTCAGCGCCACGGGCCAGAGCCTGTGGGGCAATGCCGGCGGCACGGCCACCGCGAGCTATGCGCTGCAGACCAGCTGGGGCACCTATGCGGGTGTCGCCGCGCAGGAGTTGTTCAACTTCGGCGGCTTCACCAACGTTTACGACCCGATCTTCAACACGTACCTGGGCCGCTACGGCGTCGCGGCCAGCATGCAAAGCTCGGGCCGGATCGGGCTGGAGTTCTCGGCCAGCGCGCGGGGTGGATCGATGGATTTCAGCCAGAGCTTCAACCCCGTGCTGACCCTGCCCGACAGTTTTACCAAGGGGCAGAACTTCATCGTCAAAGCCCGCGACACCCTGAAAGCGGCGGCCACCCTGACGCCCTATCTGCCCAGCGTGCAGGCCTCCGTGTCCGGTCTGTTCAATTTCGATGCCAAGGTCGCGGTGCAGGGCTGCTTTGTCGATTGCACCAGCACCAGCTTCGAGTTCGGGGTGAACCCGGGCAAGTTCTCGCTGCTCAACTTCGACAGCGCCGCGAGCGCCATGCTGACGGTCCTGGGCAAGCCGGTGGCGGTGCCGGCCCTGGGCCAGGATTTCCTGATCGGCAGCACCAACACCTTCATGCTCGACACCGTCAAGGCCGGTAACTGTTCGGCGCTGACGGGCGGCGCCCTGCATTGCGGCAACGAGGTGCTGCGTGGCGGCTGGGAGCTGGGGGCCATGCTGCCGCCCCTGTACGGCGTCGCCAACCCGCTGCGCTTCAGGGGCTCCGAAAAAGGCTTCAGCCTCGAGACCAATTTCCTCAGCGTGAATGCCGGCCCGTCCATGGGCATGAACTTCGACTTCGCGCCCACCGCGCCGGTGTTCGTCAAGCTGGTGTTCGATCAGCCGGTGCAAGAGGTCATCACCGGCGCCGGCGGCGCCGAGTCCTTCATCGACCATCTGGACGGCAAGGTCAGCTTTGCTCTGGGCAGCGACATCAAGCTGCGTTTTGCCGGCACCCCCGGCAAGCTGGTGGGGCGCAACTACTTCCTCGGCGACGCCAGCATCCAGACCTCGCTGAGCGCCGACCTGGACCAAGACCTGCGTGGCCACTACGGCTGCGGCTTCGAGGTCAAAGCGGTGGGCCTCAGCCTGGGCGACACCGGGCTGAACAACTGCCTGTACGAGAGCAACTCCAACATCAGCCGCGACACGCTGAAGGTCTATTCGGGCTCGACCACGCTCAGCGGCGTGCGCACCAGCCTCACGCTGGAGGGCAACCCCACCCGCATTGACGACCTGGTGGTCACCGGCACCACCGCCTACCGCGGTGGGTCGATGCTGAGCAACCGGGGGCGCGGCGTCCTGGCCACCTTCGCAGCCGGCAGTCGCACCGAAATCAGCGATGCCGGCAGCCGCATCGACAATGGCGACCATGCGCGAGCCCTGTTCGACAGGAGCTCCTCGGTCCTTGTGATGGCTGGCGGCCGCATTGACAACAGCGGCGGCGCGCAGATCGAGATCGAGCGCGACGCGGTGGTCAACGTGCTCGCCGGCGCTACGCTGTCCAATGAGAAGGCCTCGCCCGGCTACGGCGACAGCCTCATCAGCAACCGCGGCACGCTATCAGTCGCCGGCAAGCTCAGCAACCACGGCGTGATCGACAACCAGGGCAGCCTGTCCCTGGGGTCAGGCTTTGTCATGGACTCCGCCGGTGGCACCCTCAACAACGGCAACACGCTGGAGCTTCACGGCAACCTGGTGCTGGGTGCAGCCGAGGCCGGCAGCTTCAATCTGCTGGCCGGCAGCAGGCTCAATGTGTATGGCTCGCTGGGCATTGCCGCCGGCTACACACAGATCAACAGCGGCTTCCTGTGGCTGGCGCCCGGTACAGGCACGCTGAACATCCAGGGCACGCTTCAGATCGGCCAAGGTGGCAGCGATGGCCAGCTCAACGGTGACAGCACACTGGGCCCAGGGGGCAAGCTCGTCTTCAATCTCGCCGGCAACCAGGAGCATTTGAACCGGATCAGTGGTGAAGGCAGCGTGTGGAAGACGGGGCCCGGTACGGTGAACCTGAGCGCAGCCGGCCTTTACACCGGCTCCACCATCATCGACGGCGGTACGCTGCGGCTGAGTTCGACCACCCTGTCCCGCCAGTTCGACATCGGCACCAGTGGCGTGCTGGAGCTGAACCTGAACAGTGGCACGCGCGCGTTCACCAGCGACACCCGCTTCACCGGCAGCGGCGTGCTGAGCATCGTCGGCGGGGGTCAGGCGATCTGGCAGGGAAGCGCCGCCAGCTTTGCGATGGGCGCCGGCGGCCTGATCGATGTGCAGTTGGGCACCCTGGTGGGCGGCTCCTTCGGCAACGACGACTGGACCGCCAACCAGTCCCAACTGCGCGTCGGCACTTACGCGACCTTTCGTGGGGTGGAGGCGAATGTGCGGGTCGACACCCTGAGCGGCGAGGGGCTCATTCAATCGGGTTACCAAG
>NZ_JBFULE010000348.1:0-5487 GCF_056400485.1 Roseateles sp. P5_B10 | reverse complement strand
GCCCGGCATGCCCGAGGAACTGCGCGGCACCTATGCCGGCCTGGCCCACCCCGCATCCATCGCTCATTTCAAGCGCCTGGGCGTGACGACGCTGTCGCTGCTGCCGGTGCACTACTGCATCGACGAGCCCCACCTCGCCGAGCGCGGCCTGCACAACTACTGGGGCTACAACACGCTGGGCTTCTTCTGCCCGGACCCGCGTTGGGCGAATGCGGCTCACCGCCACGACCCCACGGCCGTGACGGCCGAGTTCCGCCGCATGGTCGACGCGCTGCACGCCGCCGGTCTGGAGGTCGTGCTCGATGTCGTCTACAACCACACGCCCGAGGGCAACGAGTTCGGCCCGACGCTGAGCTTGCGTGGCCTGGACAACGCCACCTGGTACCGGCTCGTCGCGGATGACAAGAGCCGCAATGAGAACCTGACCGGCTGCGRCAATACCGTCAACTGTGCCCACCCGCGCGTGACGCAGTTCGTGCTGGACTCGCTGCGCTACTGGGTCGCCGAGATGGGCGTCGACGGCTTCCGCTTTGACCTGGCGCCGGTGCTGGGCCGCACGAACCAGGGCTATGACCCGAATGCCGCCTTCTTCACCGCGCTGCGCCAGGACCCGTTGCTGGCCGGCGTGCACCTGATCGCCGAGCCCTGGGACGCGGCCTACGACGGCTACCAGGTCGGCCGCTTCCCCGGCCGTTTCCTGGAGTGGAACGACAAGTTCCGCGACGCCGTGCGCGGCTATTGGCTCGGCGCCGGACCGGGCGTCGGGCGCGGAGAGCTGGCGCGGCGCTTCATGGCCTCGAGTGATGTCTTTCACCATGGGCAGCGGCTGCCCACCGCCTCCGTCAACTTCGTGGCCGTTCATGACGGCTTCACGCTGGCAGACCTGACGAGCTATTCCACCAAGCACAACCACGCCAATGGCGAAGAGAACCGTGATGGCCGCGACGGCGAGCTCTGCGCCAACTTCGGTGCCGAAGGCCCGACCGAGGACGCCGCCATCAACGCCACCCGCGAACGCGTTCGCCGCGCTTTGCTGGCCACGCTGCTGCTGGCGCAAGGCACGCCGATGCTGTGCGCCGGTGACGAGATCGGCAATGGCCAGGGCGGCAACAACAACGCGTATTGCCAGGACAACGGCATCACATGGCTGAACTGGGACCAGGCTGAAGGCCGCACGACCGAGCTCGTCGCGCAACTGCTGACCCTGCGCGCGAGCGAGCCGCTGCTGCGCCACCCGCGCTGGTTTGCCAGTGGCCCGGCAGACGCCAGCATTGCCTGGTACGCGCCCAGCGGCCACGAGATGAGCCCGCACGACTGGCACGACGCCGGCCAGCGCGCTTTCGGCGCCCAGCTGCGCGAAGCGGATGCCGGCGCACCGCGGCTGATGATCGTCTTCAACCCCGACCCGGCGCCGCTGCCTTTCCTGCTTTGCAACGGGCCCTGGCAGCTCGTGCTCGACAGCAGCGGCGAATCGGCCGCGCCCCTCGTTCTTCCCGGCCAGCCGCTCAATGTGCCGGCCCGTTCCCTCGTCGTACTGCGCCACGCATGAACCTGAACCAACGCTCCTCGGGTGTGCTGCTGCACATCACCTCGCTGCCCGGCCCCCATGGCATGGGCGACTTCGGCCCCGACGCTTATCGTTTCGTCGACTGGTTGCAGTCCGCCGGCCAGTCCGTCTGGCAGTTGCTGCCGACGACACCCATCGGCCCCGGCGACAGCCCCTACCAGGGCGTGTCGGCCTTCGCCGGCAGCCAGTGGATGGTGGCGCTGGAACCGCTGATCGCCAAGGGCTGGCTGGCTCAACCCCATGTTCCCTCCTTCAATGGTGCTCTGGTCGACTACGGCACGGTCACGCCCTGGCGCGAGCAGCAGTTGCGCGCCGCGGCCAAGGGCTTCTTCGCCAACGCGGCGGACGCGGACCGCATCGCCTTCGCCAAGTGGTGTCTGGAAGCGCAGAGCTGGCTGGACGACTACGTCCTCTTCATGGCCATCCGCTCGCCGCTGAACGGCCAGCCGTGGTGGGAGTGGAGCGAAGGCCTGAAGAAGCGTGAGTCCGCGGCACTGGCGGCGGCGCGCAAGGACTACGCCGACGAGATCGCCTTCTGGCAATTCGTGCAGTGGCAGTTCGACGTGCAGGCCGGAGCGCTCAAGAGCTACGCCAACGAGCGCGGCGTCCACATCATGGGTGACCTGCCCATCTTTGTCGCCCACGACAGCGCCGACTGCTGGTCGCGCCCGGACCTTTACGAGCTGGACGACAACTTCCAGACCACGGTGGTGGCCGGCGTGCCGCCCGATGACCTCGGCCCGCTCGGCCAGCGCTGGGGCAACCCGCTCTACCGGTGGGACAAGATGGCCGACGAGAACTACGCCTGGTGGACGGCCCGTATCCAGCGCGCGCTGACGCAGGCCGACGTCTTTCGCATCGACCATTTCCGCGGCTTTGCCGGCTACTACGAGATTCCCGCCAGCAGCCCCGACGCCACGCAGGGCCAGTGGCTGACCGGCCCGGGCATGGCCCTCTTCGACGCCATCAGGCAAGCCCTGGGCCCGCTGCCCATCGTGGCGGAGGACCTGGGCTTCATCACCGATGACGTGCACGCGCTGCGCGATGGTTGCGGCTTCCCCGGCATGAAAATCCTGCAGTTCGCCTTCGGCGCCGAGGGCGACCACGAATTCCTGCCGCATATGTGGCCCAGGGCCTCGGTGGCCTACACCGGTACGCATGACAACGACACCGTGCGCGGGTGGTGGGACCAGGCCAAGCCTCGCGAGCGCGCCTTTGCCGGCTCTTACCTCGCCTGCGGCGACCACGACGTGCACTGGGCCATGATCCGCGCCTGCGCGAATTCGGTGGCCAACATGGCCGTGTATCCGCTGCAGGACGTGCTTGGCCTGAACAGCGCCCACCGCATGAATGTGCCCGGCGTGCTGGGTGGCAACTGGGGTTGGCGCTTCCACTGGGGCATGCTGGGCAGCGAGCCGGCGCGCGTGCTCGGCCTCATTACCGCGGCTTCGGGCCGGGGCCCGTTCGAGCTGTTGAAGCTGCCCGCCTGACGCTGCAGGCCGCCTTCCCCCTGAACCGGGGGGCGGTTTGGCTTCATCGGTAGCACGTTGTTGATCAATCAGAGGGGCGGGCTGCGGGGCATTTCGCTAGCATCGGCCGGTTTCCTCGGTGCGCCTTTGCGCCGGGGCGCTTCCAAAGAAGGTCCACCATGCAGATCAAGACCCTTGCCGCCGCCGCGGCCCTGCTCGTTTCCGGTCTGGCCAGCGCCACCACGACGCTGAACGCCGGCTCCTACTCAGTCACCTACGACGAAACCACCACGGGCTTCGGCTGGATCAGCAGCTGGTTCACTGCCGGTGGCGGCGCTGTGGGCTTCGATTGGTCGGTGGACCCGTCGGTGAACGTCACGAGCGTGGGTGGCGCGGCGATGTCGGCCACTTTCGCCATTCCCGACTTCACCATCTCGGTCAACCCGGGCTACGCCTTGAGCGGTGCCGTCATGTCCAGCCTGGGCAACATCGTCTACGCCCAGAACGGCGGCGCGACGACGTCGATCACCGCGACGGGCATGGTCTCGCTGGATGGCGGCGCGCCCATGGCGTTGCCTTCTGCACCCCTGACGCAGACGGTCATCAACCCCTTCTTGGGCTATTTCTCCGGCTCCACCAGCGTGCCGGTCGGCGCGTTCAGCAGCTTCGCCGTGACGGGCGCTTCCATCACGCTGAATGCGTCCGGCGGCAGCTTCGCCGCCATCGGCGCGCAGCCGCAGAACAAGCTGAGTTTCGCGTTCACCGCAAACCCCGTACCGGAACCTGAGACCTACGCGCTGCTGCTCGCCGGCCTGGGTGTTGTCGGCCTGCTGGCACGCCGCCGTCGCCCCTGCTGATAGGCGTTCGCCTCGGCAACAAGGGCTCCGCAAGGAGCCCTTTTCCGTTCAGCGCGAGACTTCCAGGATCAGCGGGCTGCGCGCCGCCACCGTCAGCGTGGCGCCGAGGCTGAACTCCCGGTCACCGAGGACGTCGCGGGCACGGTCACCCGCGGCCACGCGCTCGCTGAAGCGGGACAGCGCCAGATTCACCGGCTCGGCGCTCTTGTTCAGCACGACCATGACGGTGCGGTCGGCTTCGTAGCGGAAGAAGATATGGCAGCCGTCCAGCGGTGCGTACTGCATCAGCGCGCCGTCGTGGATGGTGGTGGCGCCCTTGCGCCAGTTGAAGAGGCGGCGCGTCCAGTCCTGCATCTCACGCTGCTCGGCCGTCAGGCCCGCGCCGGTGAAGGCGTTGACGGTGTCGCCGGGCCAGCCGCCGGGCATGTCGGCGCGCACGCGGCCGTCGTCGCGCTCCACGGGGCTCTGCATCAGCAGTTCGCTGCCGTAGAAGAGCTGCGGAATGCGGCGCGTCGTTGCGAGGTAGGCCAGCGCGATCTTGGTCAGGCCGACATCGCGCTTGAGCAGCGAAAACAGGCGCGGCGTGTCGTGGTTGCCGTCGAACAGCACGAGGTTGGCCGGGTCGGGGTAGACGAAGTCATGCGCCAGCCCCTCGTAGAGCTTGGTCAGGCCGGTGTGGGCGCCGTCGTCCTCGGTCAGCGCGGCCAGCAGATTGCCCTGCAGCGGGAAGTCCATCAGGCTGGGTGCGTATGACACATAGCCGTCGTGGTTCTTCTTGCCGCGCTGCCAGTAGGACACGACGGCCGGGTGCGGGCTCCATTCCTCGCCGACGATGTTCAGGCGCGGGTACTCCTGCATGACGCGGGCCGACCAGCGGGTCAGGAAGTTGCGGTCGGAGTAGGAGTAGGTGTCGGTGCGGATGCCCGACAGGCCGAAACGCTCGACCCACCACAGCGTCATCTGCGTCAGATAGGTGGCCAGCTCCGGCCGGCGCTGGTTCAGGTCGGGCATGCCGGGAACAAACCAGCCATCGGTGAAGCGCAGGCGGTCGCTCGGCGACGCGTAAGGGTCCTGCAGCGTCATGCGCGCGTGGTGGGTTTCGGTGTATCCGGCTGGCCATTGGTTGACCCAGTCCGGCGCCGGCAGGTCGGCCATCCACCAGTGGCCGCTGCCGATGTGGTTGAGCACGATGTCCTGGATGACGCCGACGCCCTGGGCCCGAGCCTCGGTGGCGAAGGCGCCGAAGTCGTCGTTCGTGCCGAAGCGCGGATCGATCTTGTAGAAGTCCGTCGCCGCATAGCCGTGATAGCTGTACCTGGCGCTGTTGTTCTCGACCAGCGGCGTCGGCCAGACCTGGGTGAACCCGAGCCCGGCGATATAGCCCAGGTGCTGGCGCATGCCGGCCAGGTCGCCGCCGTGGCGGCCGCCGGGGTCGTCGCGGTGGATGCCTTCCTTCATGTCGGCGGGCTTGCCGCTGCCGCCCTGGGCGAAGCGGTCCGGCACGACGAGATAGATGGCGTCCCTGGGGCCAAAGCCCTGGCGCTGCGCCGAGCCCGGCGCGCGGGCCAGCAGCGGGTAGCGCAGCGTCGTGCCG
>NZ_JBFULE010000347.1:0-5523 GCF_056400485.1 Roseateles sp. P5_B10 | reverse complement strand
TGTCCAGACATCAACCATTGGAGAGTCGCTTTGTCCACCCGTCGCACGTTTCTAGTCGCCGCATCTGCTTCACTTTCCTCCGGGCTGGCGCTTGCCGGAGGTGATGATGATGATTGCAATGGAGCGAAATCCCTCCCAGGCTCACCAACCGCATCAGCATCCTCGGCAGCTCTGCGTCAGAGCACGGATGAGATCCTTACCCTCGAGCAGGGAGCGTCTACACCGTGGGAAGCCGCTTCAGCGATTTCGGCGAATTTCCAACTCGTCGCCGAGCAGAACTTTCGAAAGATGAAGTCCAGAGAGGTGCGCACTCTGTTGAGCGCGCTGAGTGACGCTGAGCTCAACGATCTGGCTATGCTCTACAACCGGTCGGCATTGAACAGTGGCAGGACACCTTTGCTGCTGGACATCATCGCGGCATCGGCTGAAGCCGCCGCTATCGGCCGCGTTGGGGATCATTTCGGATTTGAGGACACGTACGCGGCAGTCCATCGAGTGAACCCTGCGAATGCCTACGCACTCACACGCTCTTTGAACCCTTCGAAATCACGCGCAACAACGGCCTCATTCGCCTACGGCGGGGCCTCGGACGGCATGATGAGGCCTGATTCAGGGCCAACTGTCGGGTACACGATCGGCGAGATATATCTATCGTTCCGCACTGCGCCGGTCGGATCGTTGGGAGTGGCTGGTGCGCTCTTCGAGACGGCCTCCTTTGCAGCCACGCGGTTTAGCGTGGCCTATGGCGCAGGCTATGCATTCGGGTCGGCAATCAACAGCCTTTGGTCAACCTATTCGCCTTCTACCTATGCCGCGTCAGCGGACGTAGTGGGCCGAACTGTCGACGGCTTCGCGAATTCAGTCACAAGCCTATTGAATGGAACGGCATTCGACTCCATTTCCGCGTCGGTCCGTTCTGCAATCGGCCAGCTGCAATCGAACTTGTTTAACAGCTTCCTTCCAGGCGGGCCAAGGGCAACGTTCTACACGGGCGGCGGCGATTTCGGAGTGAGCAGTCCGTGGGCCGACAACGAGCGCATGTCATGCAAATGAACCTCTCGCAGGACAGATGGCTGATGGCAGGCCGGACCGTTATCGCGCTGATCGGCCTTCTGTCTATCGGGGCCCTTGCAGCGGGGCGCGAAGCCAATGTGCGCTGGCTCGTAGGGGCGCTATTCGTCGTCGCCTTCATTGCCTACCTTGTGGAGGCCAAACGCCGCCAAGCGATGGAGACGCCTTACCGGCTCAGCAAGATGGTTTTGATGGGCGAGCTCGTCTGCGTGCTCTGCGGCCTAGCGGTACTTGTGGGTCGTTGAGTAGCGCGATGGACGCTTAAGCGCCTGAACGGTTGCCATCCAGGGCTCACCCATCTCGACGTCCCATTGAGGCGACCTGACCGCATCGCCTATCGCGACAAACGGCTGTTCAGCAACGGCGAGGCCGTGCCGCTGTGGCCCGCAGGGGACTTACGTCGATCCCGAATCCAAACGGACCATTCCCCGATTCGTCGAGGCGCTGCAAGGCAACAAATACGCCGTACTTGGCCACCATCGCGACAACAGCAACGACAGCCGGATGTGGGGCTTCCTGCCAGCCGATCACATCGCCGGCAAGGTCGTGTTTGTCGGGTCGTAGTCGCAGGAGGCCCTGGGGCTGCGAGTTCGCCGTCATTGCTCGCCACGACCATCCCGCAAGGCCAAACGCGTCGCCTCATCGCTGGGAAACAGGTGCTCCACCTTCAACGACGCCAGCGTGATGTCCAGCGGCGTGCCAAAGCTGGTGATGGTCGAAAAGAAGCTCAGTACACGGTCGTCCGCCGCACGCAGGCGAAAGGCCAGCACCGGCAGGGTGCCGGTCTCGACCGCGGCCCAGGGCTGCAGCGTCGGGCGCAGCTCGTCCAGCAGCGCGCGCAGCCGCGGCAGGTGCTCGGCCTCGCGGCAGGCGCGGGCCCACATCTCGCCGCACAGCCAGGCCTCGTCCACGCACAGCGAGCGCAGGCCGCCGGGCGCAAAGACGGCGCGCAGCAGATTCAGCGGCTGGCCGAGCATCGCCTGGCCCGGCAAGCCCAGCAGTGTCATCAACCGCGCCAGGCCCTCGTTGGCCATGACGACGTTGTATTCGCCGTCCAGCACCAGGGCCGGCGCCGCGCCGTTGGCGTGGATCAGCTGCTCCAGCGCGGCGCGCACCGGCGCCATCTCGGGTGCGTCCAGCGCGCGCTCCGTGTGCGCGGGCGCGTAGCCGGCGGCCAGCAGGGCCTGGTTGCGCTCCTGCAGCGTCGCGCCGAGGGAGTCGAGCAGGGCGATCAGCGTCTCGCGGCCGGCGCGCGCACGGCCCGTCTCGATGCAGCTGAGATGGCGTTGCGAGACGCCGGCGCGCAGCGACAGCTCCAGCTGGCTGACGCGGCGCGACTTGCGCAGGGTGGCGAGGGTGGCGGTCATGGCGATGGCATGGGTAGCAGGTGGACGATGCCGGCGACGAGCAGCAGCATCAGCGCGAGGACATCCAGCTTTAAGACGGTGGCCAGGGCCGACCATAGCGGACCGGCCTGCAAGGCCAGCAGCAGGAAGGATGCGACGCTGACGAGGCCCGCGACGAGCCCGAGGCCGCGCAGCGCCGGCTGCCAGGCGGCCCAGGCGAGAAGGGCCGCGAGCAGGCCAAAGAGCACGGCGCGGTGGCGCAGCAGCAGTTCCAGCGCGGGGTCGCGGGCATCGACGCCGTAGAGCGCTGACAGCTTGGTGGCGCCGAGCACGCCGGCCAGCGGCAGCGCATGCAGCAGGGCGACGAGGGCCAGCGCGAGGGGCACGAACAGCTTCATGAGGCCGGACCATAGGCCATGCATCGCGCTGCCGCGATGACCTCCCAGGTCATTGCGGCGATGCATGCGACTGGCGAGCATGAGGCCATCAACCACCCTCCAAGGAGATCGTCATGAGAACCGTCCTGATCCTCGCCCTCGCCGCCTTCGGTGCCTTCTCGACCTATGTGATGTGGCAGGTCGGCTACCTCGGCATCTGGCAGGCCGGCATGAGCAGCCTCGGTGCCTGGCAGGTGCTGGCGGACCTGGTCATCATGTCGTGGATCGCGCTGGGCTTCATCTGGCGCGACGCGCGGCAGACGGGGCGCACGGTCTGGCCGTTCGCGCTGATCACGCTGGCCGCCGGGTCCTTTGGGCCGCTGCTCTATCTGCTGCTCAAGCCTTCGGGCCGCGGCGAGTTCAAGGCCGGGCCGGCTGTGCCAAGCCGCTGAACGCGGCTTGCAGATTGGTACGTGCCCGCGCCTCGAAACGCTCGCGCAGGGCGCGTGCCGTAGAGCGCGGGCCGCGCCAGAAAGCCGGCCAGGATGGCACCGCGCTTTTCATTGAAGGCGGCCGCCGGCACATGGGCGTATCCACGGCGGATCTGCGCCTCGTATTCGGCAAAGCGCGCCGGCGCCTCGCGGAAGCAGCCGTTCAACGTCGGCGTTGACCGGCGCGCACCGGTACTGCGCCGCATGGCGTAGGCTCGTCCAGACGCTTTGCGGCGCAGTGCCGGTGCGTGTCCGTGTCGAACAACCTGTTAGAGCTCACGACTACCGCGCCTCACTTAGCGAATCAAGCCCGGCCAATACACGCTGGCGGTTCTTGGTGAGTACGGCAAACCGTGGAAGCCGAGAAACGAATCGCGCAAGATCCCAGTTGCCATCGACAAGATTCCGAAGCGCTACTCTGTCGCCCTTGATCCGCGCACGCAGCGTTGGAACGTATTCAGCGCTCCAGGCCCAAACAATTCCTTCAGGGACTCGCACCTGGAAGAAGGCCGCGTCTGGCCAGGAAATCGAGCGGACGATTCGTCCGCATTTCGTGCATGCGGCGCGGCCGGCAATAGATCCTCCGATTTCGCCCTGAACCATCGCGTAACCCCCGCTGCTCTCGTCATAGAGATGCGTTGGAACACTCACAGCAGTGAAAGAGACGCGATCTCCGCAACGTTCGCATATGGCGTCGATGTGCTCCGGCCTCGAGTACAGGAAGTACCTGCCCTCAACGGGATTGCGGAACCTGCGGTGACCGCGATGCAGGCCAAGTGCGTTGTTCATGCGCTGCTTTCCCGGTGAGATCTAACGAATAGCGTTTATCCGCCGCCCAGGCGAGGTTGGAAGAAGTGTTGGCATAGCGGCGGCGGATAAACCTGTTGGACTGAACCGCCCACCGTACGGTGGCGTCAGGCGGCGGCGATATGGGGAATGTAAGTTTCAAATCCCCCGCCGGACCAGTGCGGATTCACCCGGGTGAGCGAGCCGCCCCTGCTCGGCCCGCAGTGAGCAGGGCCATCTTCGCGCGACCCCGAGCGCGGCGTGAACAGGGGCATCCGCGACGCGGTCTGGGTCGCTGTGAGTCTTCGCCTTGCCTGGCCTTGCGGCGCCCGTCATGGCGGCCCCCGGCACAGGGCGCCGCGCTCCGGCAGCAACCCGCCCAGGGCGGATGAGGCGAGATGGGAATGAGCGGCCGCGCCATCCCTTCCTTGATGCGCCGGCACAGGGAACCGGCCTGGGGTCAAGGTCACTAACCCAGCCAGAACCTGGAGCGCCAATGGACAAGCCCTTGCCGGACACAGACTCGCCGCCTTCACGACCCCGGTCCATGTCCGGCACGCGCGAAGTCCTGCTGTCTCTCAGGGGCGAGGGCAGTGTCGGCTCGGACGAGCACCGGGAGCCTGTTGAGCCCGTGGTGCGGGTCGAGGCGCAACCCACCTACGAAAGCTGCCAGGTCGCGCTCGACGCCGAGCATGCACGGCTGAAGAAGCCGGTCCCCCAGAAGGACAAGGAAGACGCGTCCTTCCTGCCGGCATTGAGCGAGTACGCCAAACACTACCAGGCCGTGGGCGGCTTCATCRAGAAGAAGTCCAAGGCGCCCGCGCTGATCCTTCTGGAGATCGCCAAGCTGGAGCCCTTGTTCCGACGCGGCCTGGAGCTGTTCCCGGTCAAGCAAGCGGAGGCCGCCAAAACCGAACTGGCCGGTCTCAAGGAGAGCTCGACCGCCGCCGACAGGGTGCGCATGGACAAGCTCAGGGCCGCCGAGCGGGTGAGGCTGTTCGACCTGGAAAAGGATTTGGCGGCGAAGAAGAAGCAGATCGAGGCGCTGGAAAAGAACCTGCAAGTTCAGACCATCCCGAAAACGCAACAGGACACCCGGGAGCGGATCACCACGGCGAAACAGGAAAAGAGCGCGCTGGAGACGAAGCTGGCGGAATTGGCCACCGTCAAGTCGGAATACGAAGACGCCTTGCGCGAGAACGACACGCTGAAGGAGAGGATCAAAGCCAGCCAGAAGCGCTTTGACGAAATCGCCGAGCAGCAGCAGGCCCAGATACTGGCGGCACGCACCCGGGCCACCCAACTGGCGGCGCGGTGCCTGTTGCTCCAGAAGGACAGCTCGCTCCCCGATCCGATTTCACGGGCCTCGGAAGCCGTCCCGCAGGACATCGACGCATCGACCTTCGTCAACGCTGGCTGTGCGTTGGACACCTTGGAAGGACTGCTCGATGC
>NZ_JBFULE010000346.1:0-5532 GCF_056400485.1 Roseateles sp. P5_B10 | reverse complement strand
GGCGACCTCTGGCTGACCGACGGCAACGCGGTGTACCACTCGACCGATTCGGGTGCGAGCTGGGCCAAGCTCAGCAACTTCGCGTCGCTCTTCATCGGCAACCCATGGGCCGACGTGCAAGGCGCCAGCGCAATCGCGCTGGGCAAGGCCAAAGCCGGCGCGCCGTACTCGGCGGCGGTCTACGTTGTGGGCGTCAGCAACGGCGTCTGGGGCGTGCATCGCTCTGACGACGGCGGCGCCACCTGGGCGCGCTTCAACGACGACGCCCACCAGTTCGGCGGCATCGGCGTGATCGCGGCCGATCAGAACGTCTATGGCCGCATCTACTTCAGCGGCACCGGCCGCGGAATGCTTTACAGCAACTGAACCCCGCGCCCTTCCTCATTCCGCATCGCTCATGAACAAGACGAACTCGACAGCCACCACCTCGCTCGATGAACCGGCCCGCCGCAGCTTCGTGCGCACCGTCGCAGGCGCCGGGCTGGCCGCCATGGCCGGCGGGTCGGCGACGGCCGCCACCGCCCTGTCCGCCAACACCGCCGCCGCCACCGAGCCCGGCCTGCCCTTCCACGCCTGGGCCCCCACGCCGCCCATGGGCTGGAACAGCTGGGACGCCTTCGGTGCCAGCGTCACCGAAGCCGAGTACCTGGACAACGCGCGCATCCTGGCCGAGCGCTTCCTGCCCTTCGGCTACGACACCGCCACCGTCGACATCCAGTGGTACGAGGCGGGCGCCACATCGGGGTGGTATCGGGACTTCGCGCCGCTGGTGCTGGATGGCAACGGCCGCCCGCAACCGGCGCCCAACCGTTTCCCCAGCGCCGCCGGCGGCCGCGGCTTCGCGCCTCTCGCCGCCCAGGTGCACGCCATGGGCCTGCGCTTCGGCGTGCACATCATGCGCGGCATCCCACGCCAGGCGGTCGGGCTGGAGCTGCCCATCGCCGGCAGCAAGTACCGCTGCAACGAAGTCGCCAATACCCACTCCACCTGCGCCTGGAACACCGACATGTGCGGCGTCAAGCCCGAGCATCCCGGCGCCTTCGAGTGGTACCGCGCCTGGTTCGCCCAGCTGGCCGAATGGGGCGTGGACTTCGTCAAGGTCGACGACATCGCCGCGCCTAACTACCACGCCAAGGAAGTCGAGCTCATCCGCCGCGCCATCGACGCCACCGGCCGCCCCATGTTGCTGAGCCTGTCGCCCGGCCCGGCGCACCTGGATCAGTCGGCCCACCTGCAGGCGCACGCCAACCAATGGCGCGTGTGCAACGACTTCTGGGACACCTGGCCGCAACTGCGCGACAACCTGGTGAACCTGGTGAAGTGGGCGCCCCACGCCCGCGCGGGCGCCTGGCCCGATGCCGACATGCTGCCGGTGGGCAAGATCGGCCTGCGCAACTACGACGAGGGCGGTCGCGGCGAGCGCGACACCCGCTTCACGCGTGACGAGCAGCTGCTCATGCTCACCGCCTGGACCTGCGCCCGCAGCCCGCTGATCCTGGGCAACGACCTGCGCCGCCTCGACGACTGGACGCTGCGCCTGGTCACCAACCCCGAGGTGCTAGCGCTGCTGCGCGTGCCCGGGGCACGCGAGTGGCACTCGGTGGCACAGGGCCATCGCTTTGTCTGCAACGGCCCGCAAGGCACGTGGGCGGCGTGGCTGAACACCGGCGACGCGCCGTGGCAGGCACCGCTGCCGGCTTGGCTGCCCGATGCCAGCCGCGACTGCTGGGCACGCGCCGACCTGCCCGCAGGCACCCGCGTGCTGACCGTGCCGCCGCATGGGGCGCGCCTCGTGCGTTGCGCCTGATGGGTATCGCTGATCCCGATCATGAAACTGAAAAAGACTCTGATTGCCTGCTCGCTGGCCCTGGCCGCGCTCAACCCCGCCTTCGCCCAGAGCGCCGAAGGCCACCCCGACTGGCCCGGGGCCGGCCAGCTGTTCGCGGGCGTGAACTACCAGCCCGTGGACCGCACGCTGGCGCAGGTCAAGCGCGACGTTGCGCTGATGAAGCAATCCGGCTTCAAGGTCGTCCGCATGGGTGACCTGGCCTGGGACTACTTCGAACCCGAGGAAGGCAAGTTCGACTTCAAGCATTTCGACGCCGTGATGGCCGAGGTGCACGCCGCCGGCATCAAGGTCATCCTCGACATCCCGGGGCAGCCGGCGCCGATGTGGCTGCACCACAAATACCCCGGTGTCGACATCACCAACCAGGCCGGCACCCGCCTGGCGCCGGCCGAGCGCTACATGGACAACATCGGCGACCCGGACTACCGGCGCCTGGCCACGCGCATGGCCGACACGCTCATCAAGCGCTACGCCAAGCATCCGGCCCTGCTGGCCGTGGGCTATGACAACGAGATCGGCAACGGCTACATCTCCTATTCCGAGGCTGACCGCAAGCGCTTCGTCGAATGGCTGAAGAAGCGCTACGGCAGCATCGACGCGCTGAACAAGGCCTGGGCCACGCAGCGCTGGTCGCGTCGCATCGGCAAGTGGGAAGAAGTGCGGCTGCCCTATGCCGACGGTCCGGGCCCCGCCGAGCGTTATCTGGACCTGCGCCGTTTCTGGTCCGACCTGACCATCGCCGTTCTCGACGACCGGGAGGCCGTGCGCCGCAAGAACACGCCCGACAAGCCGACGCTGTCGAACTACTGGAGCTGGTCGGGCCGCAAGGGCTTCGACTACCACGGCAGCTATCGCCAGCACACCACCTATGGCGCCATGGGCTTCTATGCCGGCGAACCGATCTACGGCGGATGGCAGGCGGCCCTCATCAGGGCGGGCATGACGACGCCGACCTGGTTCAACGAGTTCACCGCCGGCGGCCCAGGCTCCTACGGCAGCAAGGGCTGGTCGCGCATGTGGGCCCACTTCGTGCTGCTGATGGGCGGCCAGGCCGCGCTGGCCTGGACCTTCAACAGCCATCTCGGCGGCGAGGAGCAGGCGCTGATGGGCCTGCTCGACCATGACGACCGCCCCTCGTGGAAGCTGGCCGAATGGGCCCGCATCGCCGGCGACTACGCCAAGCTGGAGAAACTGGGCTTCCCGCGCCGCGTCGAGCCCAAAGTGGCCATCGCCTACTCCTTCGACAACGTCGCGGCCCACAGTGCCAATGGCCCGGCCAACAGCTCCCGCGACTACCTGAAGACGTCCTATCAGAAGCAGGCCCTCGGTGCCTTCGAGCCGCTGCTGAAGGACAACATCGACGTCGCGGCCATCAAGCTCTCCTACGAAGACCTGAGCCGCTACCGCCTCATCATCCTGCCCGGCATGTACCTGCTGGACAAAGCCTCCACCGAGGCGGTGCGCAAGTTCGTCACCGACGGCGGCACCGTGATCATGACGGCGCAGTCGGCCAAGGTGAACGAGCACAACCAGTGGCACGGGACGCCGTTGCCCGGCGGCCTGACCGACGTCTTCGGCCTGCGCACCAACGAGTACTACAGCGTCGCCGGCACGCTGAAGATCGGCGACGAGGAGGTCAAGGGCACGATCGAGCATTACGAGGTGCTGGAGCCCTCCACCGCCGACGTGCTGAGCCGCTTCAGCAACCTGGAGGGCAGGCCGCCGGCCATCACTGTCAACAGGTTCGGCAAGGGCCGCGCGATCTACCTCGCCACACCGGCGCAGCCCCAGATCATGCGGCCGCTGCTGCGCTCGCTCTACGCGAGCCTCGGCATCGAGCCGGGTCCGAAGACGCCCGACGGCGTGTTCGCGCGCGAGGTCGAAGGACGTGTGCTGTACGTCAACGCCAACTGGCACCCGATGGAGGTGCCGATCGCCGGCGCGATGAAGGGGGTGCTCGGTGACCAGCGCTGGGAAGGCAGCCTGAAGCTGGCGCCGCTCGGCGTGGAGCTGCTGGAACCCCTGAACTGAAGGATGACAGGCACTTCGCCCAGTTGTTGCACCGACTGAACGTCGGCAAGACCGGTCGCTCTCCTCGGGGACGGCCCGCAACATCCCGGTTCGTGCGCCGCCGGATGCCGTGCAAGCGGAATTGATATTTGAGATGAAGCCCCGAAAGACGAGAACAACGCGATGAGAACGATAGCCCTCCCCCTGCTGCTTGGCCTGCTGGCTGCCACCGCGCACGCCGAGGTGCGCCTGGCCCAAGTGTTCAGCGACCACATGGTGCTGCAGCGCGACCGACCGCTGAACGTGTGGGGTCAGGCCACACCAGGCCAGACGCTGAGCATCGACCTCGGCGGCCGCAGCGGCACGGCCCGCGCAGGCGCCGACGGCCGCTGGCGCGTGCAGCTAGCGCCTCTGCCGGCCGGCGGCCCGCACCGCCTGGTCGTCAAGGGCGACGGGACCGCAGCGCTGAACGACGTGCTGATCGGCGACGTCTGGCTGCTCGGCGGCCAGTCGAACATGGAGTGGCCGCTGGCGCAGACCGACACCGGCCCACAGGAAGTGGCCTCACCGCAGAACGCGCAGCTGCGCCACCTGCGCGTGCCGCTGCGCGCCAGCGTGCAACCCGAAGCCAACATCGCGCCAGCGCCCTGGGTCGTTGCCGAGCCCGGCCGCGTGGCCGAGTTCAGCGCCGTCGGCTACCACTTCGCGCGCGAGATGCAGGCGGTGCAGGGCGTGCCCATCGGCCTGATCAACACGGCCTGGGGCGGCTCCATGCTGGAGACCTGGATGAGCCGCGACGCGGCGCTGCGCGACCCTGACCTCGCACCCGCGGTGCACGCCTTGCCGGCCGACAACGCTGCCTTCACTGCAGCATTGGGCCAGCGCATGCTGCCCCGCATCGCCGCCTGGCAGAAGGGTCTTCCGCTGGAGGGCGTGGACGCCTCGGGCTGGTCTGCCGCTGCCGACATCGACGCCGACTGGCCCACACTGAAGGCGCCCGGCAACTGGGAAGGCCAGGGCCTGGCCGACGTCGACGGCGTCGTCTGGATGCGCAAGCGCATTGAGCTGAAGCCTGCCCAGGCCGCCGGAGCCGCTGAGCTGCACCTGGCCAAGGTGGACGACTGCGACGAGGTCTGGGTCAATGGCCAGAAGATTGGCGGCCAGTGCGGCTGGGAGCAGGCGCGCCACTACACGCTGCCAGCGGGCGTGCTGCGCGCGGGCGCCAACTGGATCGCCGTGCGGGTGACCRACACCGGCGGCGGCGGCGGCATCGATGGCGACGCTGCCAATCTGCGCCTGGACACGGCGGCCGGCACCGTGTCGCTCGCCGGCCCCTGGCGGGCACGCGTCGAGAAGCTCGTGGCGGCTGGCGGCCCGGTGGCGAACAGCGCCCCGGCCCTGGGCCACAACGGCCTCATCGCCCCGCTGCAAGGCTTGTCCGTGCGCGGCGTGCTCTGGTACCAGGGCGAGGAAAACTCCGGGCGTGCGGCTGCCTATGCCGACGGCTTCAAGCGCCTCATCCAGGACTGGCGTGGCCAGTTCGCCGACC
Organism: Roseateles sp. P5_B10; assembly: GCF_056400485.1. Lineage (NCBI taxonomy): Bacteria > Pseudomonadati > Pseudomonadota > Betaproteobacteria > Burkholderiales > Sphaerotilaceae > Roseateles > Roseateles sp. P5_B10. Next base: position 124 of record NZ_JBFULE010000346.1, on the reverse strand, counting down.
CCGACCTGCCCTTCTTCTTCGTGCAACTGGCCTCGTGGCGGCCCATGGCCGAGAACCGGCCCGACGGCAACGGCTGGGCCGAACTGCGCGCCAGCCAGGCCGCGGCCCTGGCGCTGCCCCACAC
>NZ_JBFULE010000345.1:0-5537 GCF_056400485.1 Roseateles sp. P5_B10 | reverse complement strand
AGCGCGCGCCCAGCAGCGTGGCGATCTCGGCCAGGCCCGCCTCGGGGGCGTGGTTCTTCGTCACGTCCTTGGTACGGTGGCGCCAGAGAAAGCTCAAGGCCGGCTCACCGCGCAGTTCGACCAGGCGCACGGTGAGGCGCTCGACGTCCTCGTCATCACCCACGGGGCCGGACAGCAGCAACTTGCCAAACTGCCCGCCGGCCAGGGCCAGGCGGATGAGGTGCAAAAAGCGCTCGTGGGCCGGCGCGGTGGCGGCCGGCGGCGGCGTGATGAGGGACGTGAACAAGGGCGCGGCCATAGCCGCGCATTGTCAGTGAGCCCGTCGGCGCTGGCTCCACAGGCCGATGAAGCCCATGCCCGCCATCAGCAGTGCCAGGCTCTGCGGCTCCGGCACGGCGGCCGTGACCCGCAACGGCTCCCAGCTCATGGACACCAGGCCCAGGCGCTCGTCGGTGACGACGCCCGGGATCGTGTAGCTGGGCCAGCCCTTGCTGTCGAAGCTGAAGAAGCGCACGCCCTCCTCGTTCTGGCTGAAGGCGGCCATGTGCGAGAGCGTGCCGCTGGAGAGTTCGAACTCCAGGCCGGCGCGTTCGCTGAAGCCGAGGTTGAAGGCCTGCACGGCGCGGTTGCCGGACMAGTTCAGCTCAAACTCGGTCAGCTCATAGGCATAGAGCCAGCCATTGCCGTCGAGGTCGCTGCCGGCGAAATGGCCGCTCAGCGTGGCACCATCGGCGTAGCCGGTCTGGTTGAAGCAGTAGCTCTGGGCCTGGGCCGGTTCAACGAAGGTGGCGGCCAGGCTGATCAGGGTGGCGAAGGCAAAAAGGCGGGGTGAAGACATGACGGAACTCCATCGGAGGTTGAGGAGTCGTCATGCTGCCGACCGGGTCGCACGGCCGCTTCGCCCAGGAGAGCCATGCCCAGTGCCGTCGGTATTGGCCCGTTTGGGGCCGGCGCGCTCAGGCGTGCGTGATGTGCGCCCGCATCTCCGCCGTATCCAGGTGCGGCAGCGTGTTGAACGTGACGAGGTGGTGGCGCTTCGGGTTGAAGGCGAACTCGGTGACAGCCGAGTTGCGGATGCGCAGGTTGAGTTCCACAAAAGTCTCGGGCGGCGTGGACAGCACCTGGGCCACGGCCGTGGCGATAGGCCCACCGCTGGAGACGATGAGCACCTGTTTGCCCACACCCAAAGCCAGCACGCGTGCCAGCGCATCGGCCACGCCGGCGGCGAAATCCGCGTGCGCCGGCATGCCCACCGGTGCCGTCTCGCCGCTCATCCAGGCCAGCAGGCCCTGGCGAAGCAGCCGGAAGTGGTGCTTGACGGCCTCGGGGGTCGTCGGGGCATCGATGGGGCCGGGGTGGATGGCGCGCACGACGGCCTCGCTGTCGTACTCGTTCAGCCCCGGCAGTGCGACGGCGGGCAGATCCTCACCGTAGCCCTCGACGATGCCCGCCAGCGACTGCTTGTGCCGCCGCAGCGTGCCGGTGAACACGGCATCGAAGCGCTGGCCGCGTTCGCGCCAGTAAGCGCCGAGATGGCGGCATTGCTCATGGCCCTTGGCGCTGAGCTGGTCATAGTCGGCCGCACCAAAGCTGGCCTGACCGTGGCGGACGAGATAAAGGCTTCCCATGAACGTGATCATGAACGGCAAGGGCAGCGCCCGCTGTCGCGACAATGACGCCATGACACTTCGAATCGCCACGCGCGACGACACTGCCGAGATCTGGCGCGTGCGCTATGCCGTCACCGAGAACAAGCTGACCCCGGGCCGCATCTCGGATGCCGAACTGCATGTCTATCTGGAAGATTTCGGCCGTGGCTGGGTTGTCGAACTGGAGCCCGGGCGCATTGCGGGCTTTGCCATCGGCGACGCCCGCGACGGCCACATCTGGGCGATGTTCGTGGACCCGGCGTTGCATGGGCAGGGCTACGGCCGCCAGTTGCACGACGTGATGGTGAACTGGCTGTTCGCTCAGGGCCACGGGCGCCTGGACCTGGGCACCCAGCCCGATTCGCGCGCCGAGGCCTTCTACCGTCGAGCCGGCTGGACGCCGACCGACGAAGGCCTGGACGACTACGGCGACAAACGCTTTGAACTTCGCATCGAGAACTGGAACCCCCATGCTTGAAACCCATGTCATTGAGACCGGCCCCAATCCCGGCACGACGCTGATCGTGCTGCACGGCCTGGGGGCCGACGGCCATGACTTCGTGCCCATCTGCGGCGAGCTTGATTTGAAGAGCCTGGGCGCCGTGCGCTTCGTGTTCCCGCACGCGCCCGAACGGCCCGTCACGATCAACGGCGGGTATGTGATGCGGGCCTGGTACGACATCCTCGGCGCCGACCTCGTCAAGCGCGAGGACGAGGCCGGCTTGCGCGAGTCGCAGCGGCAGATTGCCGAACTCATAGACAGCGAGCGCCAACGCGGCGTGGCAGCGAACCGCATCGTCCTCGTCGGCTTCTCGCAGGGCTGCGCAATGGCGCTGATGACGGCGCTGCGCTACCCCGAGCGCCTGGGCGGCGCCGTCGGCTTGTCGGGTTATCTGCCGCTGGCTGCGACGACGGCCACCGAGCGCTCGGCGGCGAACGCCGACCTGCCCATCTTCATGGGCCATGGCAGCCAGGACACCATCGTCGTGCCCGCCCGCGGCACGGCCAGCCGCGACGCTCTGCGAACTCTGGGCCATGAGGTCGAATGGCATGACTACCCCATGCCGCACTCGGTCTGCATGGAGGAGATCGAAGACCTGAACGCCTGGCTGCTGAAGCAACTGGCTTGAATTCGGGGGCTTGTTTCCATCACCGACGGATGGGCTCGTCGGGGAAGATCAAGTAGTCATGGAGCGCCTGGCCGAACAGATCGTTGACTGGCACAACCGCCACCCGCTTGCGCGGCGCATCGCCGTGGGCGATGTGCACACCGTGGGCGTGGTGGCCCTGCCCTTTGTGCGCGCCTCCGCCGAGGCGGGCGGCCTGGTCGAGCCCGTGCTGACCGATGTGGTCAGCGCCTTCGACGCATTGCATGGCTCGCCCCCTCTGTCACGCTGGGCGGCATGGAAGCAGCGCCTGACGCATCTGCCGCGCCTGATCGCCCGGCGCCCGCGCACGCAGTGGCGCGCCTTCAGCGAGAAATTCCTGCCCGGCCTGAGCGCGGCCCAGGTCGAGCGCTTTGCGCTGGCCCATGGCTTTGCCGAGCCGCCGGCCACCCCCGACAGCCGGCCCTGGCGCGTCATCGTCATCGACGAGACCCTGGCCAGCTCCCACGGCGGCTGGCCTTTCGAGCTCTATGTGATGACGGCGGGCGTCGATGTGGGCAGCGCCCGCACCCGCGTGCTGGCCGGCCGCGGCATCCCTTCGGAAATCATTGGCCGCCGGCTGTGGGACCCGATCCGCCTGGGCGCAGCGGGTGCCGTCCTGGCGGTCCTGATCGCCGTGGGTGCCTGGATGCTGTGGCCCCAACGCGCGGCCGAGCCGGCCGCTGCGCCGCCCCCGACGGCAGCGTCGGCGGCATCAGCGCCGGCCCTGCCTGTCTCCGCCTCAGCCGCTTCTGCGCCCGCCTCCGCTCCAGAGTCGGCCGTTGCGGCCGCTTCGGCCGCTCAAGCGCCCGCCAGCGAGGCTGCAAGCGACGCGCCACCGCCCGATATTCGCCCCCGCCTCGTGGAGCGCACCGACGGCATCAAGCGCCCGCCGATCCTGCGCTCGGACAAGCCCGCCGAGGCGCCTGCGGAAAAGCCGGGCGAAAAGACGGTCGACAAGCCCGAGCCTGCCGCCAGCAAGCCCGAGCCCGTCGACCCACGCCTGGCTCGCCTGGCCCAGTCATCGGACAAGGTCGTCGTCGCCCTCGTCGGCCCGCCGGGCAGCAAGGCCGAGGCCGAGGCGCTGCTGGGGAAGATGAAGGCGGGCCTGGTCGGCGTGCACGGCAACCCCGACGCGCTGCAGGCCGATGTCATCCAGACGCCCGAGGGCTGGCGCGCAACGATCTGGCCTTTCCCGAGCCGGGAGCAGGCCCAGCTGATCAACGCGACGCTGGTGGCTCGCGGCCTCAAGACCAAGGCCGTGAACTTCTAGGACCGGCGTATGACGAAGGCGCGCTTGTCGCCGCTGTCAAAGCCACAGCGCTCGTAGAAAGCCCACACGGCGGGGTCCTTGCGGCTGGTTGTCAACACGACCTTGTAGGCACCTGCGCCCCAGGCTTGATCAATCGCATGCCGGACGACGGCCTGGCCATGCCCCTGGCCGCGATGGTCCGCATGGGTGACGACGTTCTCGATGACGCCATAGCTGCTGCCGCCGCGCGTCAGGTTGGGGATGACGGCGAGGTTGCAGCTGGCGATGAGCGTCTCACCGTCAAAAAGCCCGAAATGGCGCAGCCACGGATGTGCGAACACGGCGTGTACCGCCTCTTGCGAAGGCGGCGCATCGCCGGCGTTCAGGTGCTGGTAGAGATCCGTCAGGGCATCGACATCGCCGACGCCCAGGTCGCGGATCGCGACCGACGCCGTCACTTCACTTCCAACTTCATCGTGTTGGCAATGAAGGCCAGGATGTCGCTGCGCTCCTCGATGATCTTGGATGTCGGCTTGCCCGCGCCGTGGCCGGCGTTGACCTCGATGCGGATCAGCTTCGGAGCCGCACCCGTGTCGGCGGCCTGCAGCGTGGCGGCGTACTTGAAGCTGTGCGCCGGCACAACGCGGTCGTCATGGTCGCCGGTCGTGATCAGCACGGCCGGGTACTTGGCGCCGCTCTTGATGGTGTGCACCGGCGAGTAGGCGCGCAGCGCGTTGAACATCTCCGGGCTGTCGGCGCTGGTGCCGTAGTCGGTAGCCCAGGCCCAGCCGATGGTGAAGTTCTGGTAGCGCAGCATGTCCATCACGCCGACCTGCGGCACGGCGACCGCGAACAGGTCGGGGCGCTGGTTGGTGACCGCGCCGACCAGCAGGCCGCCGTTGCTGCCACCGTTGATGGCCAGCGTCGCGGGGCTGGCGACCTTGTGGCTGATCAACCATTCGCCGGCGGCGATGAAGTCGTCGAAGACGTTCTGCTTCCTCAGCTTGGTGCCGGCCTCGTGCCAGGCCGAGCCGTATTCGCCACCGCCGCGGATGGAGGCAATGACGTAGACGCCGCCCATCCTCATCCAGGTCGCGGCCGTCACGCCATAGCCGGGCGTGATGGAGATGTCGAAGCCGCCATAGCCGTAGAGCAGGGTCGGGTTGCTGCCGTCGAACTTCAGGCCCTTCCTGGCGGCGATGAAGATGGGGAAGCGGGTGCCGTCCTTGCTGGTGACGAATTCGCGGCGGGTCTCGAACTCATCGGGGTTGAAGGCCGTCTTGGGCCGCTTGAAGAGGCTGATCTTGCCGGTCTTGACGTCGTAGCGATGGATCTCGGCCGGGGTGGTCAGGCTGGTGTAGCTGAAGAAGGTTTCCTCGTCGCTCCAGCGCCCGCCGAAGCCGCCAGCCGTGCCGATGCCGGGCAGCTTGACCTCACTGAGCTGCTTGCCGTCGGCGCCATGCACGCGCACGAGGGTCGCAGCGTCATGCA
>NZ_JBFULE010000344.1:0-5554 GCF_056400485.1 Roseateles sp. P5_B10 | reverse complement strand
GCTTCAGAGGGTGGCCAGCTGGCATTGACGCGCTCGTCGTTGCCGGCGTAGTGCAGCAGCAGCCGCGCCTTGATGCGCGGCACGTCTTCCAGCGCTGGCGCGGCGCCGTAGAAGGGCACGGCCACGGCCAGCTCAGGCACCTGCGTGGCCACATGGTTGGCCAGCGAGCCACCCCAGCAGAAGCCGACCACGCCGACCTTGCCATTGGCATCCGGCAGCGCCAGCAGCCCGCGAGCAGCGGCGACGATGTCTGCACGCGTCTTGCCGGCGTCGAGCTTGCCGAAGAGCTCGCGCGCCTTGTCCTCGTCGCCCGGGTAGCCGCCTAGCGGCGCCAGTGCGTCGGGCGCATAGGCCACGTAGCCGGCGAGCGCGACACGGCGGGCGATGTCCTCGATGTGCGGGTTCAGGCCGCGGTTCTCATGCACGACGAGCACGGCGGGCAGCTTGCCCGCGGCACTTGCCGGCTTGGCCAGATAGCCCTGCACCTTGCCGTTGCCTTGCGGCGAATCGAAGGCCTGGCGGCGCGTCACCAGGCGCGGGTCATCTGGCTTGACTTGCTGGGCCGCGGCGAAATTGGGGCTGAGTGTGGCCAACAGCGCAGCGGCACCAGCCGGGCCACCGGCAAAGCTGGCGGCCTGCTCAAGAAACCCGCGCCGGCTCAGGTCGCCGTGCACGTAGCGATCGAACAAGGCCCAGGCCTGGGTCGGAATGGCTTCCTTATGCATGCATTGACTCCTTGGATGCCGGCCAACTGTAGGCGTACCAAAACCGCCTGACACCACCACGAAGTGCATAACGATATGGCGAATGGTTCGACGACAGAAGTGATCGCTGTTTGCAGAATCGCCTCGCATGAACTTCCAGCAACTCCGTTCCGTCCGCGAAGCCCAGCGCCGCGGCTTCAACCTGACCGAAGTCGCGCAGGCCCTGCACACTTCGCAACCCGGCGTCAGCCGCCAGATCCGCGAGTTGGAAGAGGAGCTCGGCATCGAGCTCTTCGTGCGCGTGGGCAAGCGCCTCACAGGGCTGACCGAGCCGGGCGAGCACGTGCTGCCCGTCATCGAGCGGCTGCTGCTGGAAGCCGAGAACCTCAAGCGCGCGGCCGATGACTTCGCCCAGGCGGGCAGCGGCCGCCTGCGCATCGCAGCCACGCACAGCCAGGCGCGCTACGCGCTGCCGCCCGCCGTGCGCGACTTCCGCGCCCATCACCCCGACGTCAGCCTGCATCTGCAGCAGGGCTCGCCCCAGCAGATCGCCCGCCTGCTGCTCGATGGCGAGGCCGACGTGGGCATCGCCACCGAGGCGCTGGCGCAATACCCTGAACTCGTCGCCCTGCCCTGCTACCGCTGGACGCACTCGGTCGTCGTGCCGCCCGACCACCCGCTGCTCGATGGCCCGCTGACGCTGGCCCGCCTGGCCCAATTTCCTATCGTCACCTACGAGCCCGGCTACACCGGCCGCTCCCACATCGACGAGGCCTTTGCCGCGGCCCAGCTGCAGCCCCACATCGTGCTGAGCGCGATGGATGCCGACGTCATCAAGACCTATGTAGAGCTGGGCCTGGGCGTGGGCATCGTCGCGGCCATCGCCTTCGACGAGGAGCGCGACCGCCATCTGCGTGCCATCGATGCCCGCCATCTGTTCGAGGACAACATGACGCGCCTGGCCGTGCGGCGCAGCGCCTATCTGCGCGACTACATCTACGAGTTCATCCAGACCTTTGCTTCGCCGCTCAAGCGCGAGGTCGTCGATGCGGCCCGCCACGAGCTGCCGACCGTGGCGGCTGAACCCGTGCTGGCCTGGTCGAAAGCCGCATGAGCTTGCGCGCTCTTCTTCTTTGCCCGCTCCTGCCCTGATCCCTAGAGTGAACCGCCTTACCCCTAACTCAAACACCATGCGCCGCCTTCTCACCGCCCTCTCCTTCGCTCTCGCCGCCACCGGCGCCTTTGCGCAGACCTCGCTGCTGARCGTCTCCTACGACCCGACGCGGGAGCTCTACCAGGACTTCAACAAGGCCTTCGCCGCGCAGTGGAAGGCCAAGACCGGCGAGACCGTCAGCGTCAAGGCCTCGCATGGCGGCTCCGGCAAGCAAGCCCGCGCCGTCATCGACGGGCTGGAAGCCGACGTCGTCACGCTGGCGCTGGCCTATGACATCGACGCCATCGCCGACCACAAGCTGCTGCCCCTGGACTGGCAGAAGAAGCTGCCCAACAACGCCAGCCCCTACACCTCCACCATCGTCTTCCTGGTGCGCAAGGGCAACCCGAAGAAGATCAGCAACTGGCCCGACCTGGCGCGCAGCGGCGTCGACGTCATCACCCCCAACCCCAAGACCAGCGGCGGGGCGCGCTGGAACTACCTGGCCGCCTGGGGCTATGCGCTGAAGAACGGCGGCACGCCCGACTCGGCCAAGGACTTCGTCAAGCGCATCTACGCCAACACCAAGGTGCTGGACTCGGGCGCCCGCGGCTCGACGACGACGTTTGTCGAACGCGGCATCGGCGACGTGCTGATCGCCTGGGAGAACGAGGCCTACCTGGCCGTCAAGGAGCTCGGCCCGGACAAGTTCGAGATCGTCACGCCCAGTGTGTCCATCCTGGCCGAGCCGCCGGTGGCCATCGTCGACAAGGTCGTCGACAAGCGCGGCACGCGCAAGCAGGCCGAGGCCTATCTGAACTACCTCTATAGCCCCGAGGGCCAGGAGATCGCGGCCAAGAACTACTACCGCCCGCGTGACGCCAAGGTCGCTGCCAAGTACGCCAAGCAGTTCGGGCCGGTCAAGCTCTTCACCCTCGACGAGTACTTCGGCAACTGGCGCCAGGCCCAGAAGGCCCACTTCGACGACGGCGGTGTGTTCGACCAGATCTACGCGCCGGGTTCGAAGTAAGCGCACCAAGTCGGTCAGAAGCGCATGTGGTCGACCACCTCCGGCGGGTAGTGGCGCAGATAGGCTCGCCGGAGCGCCCCTTCGGCGACGGCCCGCTCGAACATCTGCACCAGCAGCACCAGGTCGGCGGCGTCGAGATTGCGCCTGGCCAGATAGACACCGTTCTCCATCAGCGGCAGGGTCTCCAGCAGCTCGATGCGAAAAGCCGTCTGCGACAGCGGCATCCGTGGCGCCAGGTCCAGGGCACCCTGGCCGGTCACATGGGGCAGCAGCGTGAAGTCGGCGCGGCCCGCTCGCAGCATGCGGCTGAGCGCCTCGATGTCGGGCACGATGTCGGCGCGTTTGTCCGCCAGCAATTGGTCGACGAAATCGCCGTAGGCCTGTCCGAAGTAGTAGCCACGCACGAAGATGCCGCGCAGGCTCTTGTCGGCCAACAGCCGACTCAGGTCGGCCGGCACCGGCGCGTGCGTGCGTAGCGTCGCCACGGCCACGCCCTGGCGACTCAAGGGTACGAAGAGATGGGTCTGATCGCGCTCGGGTTTGCGCAATGCCGGCAAATAGAGATCGCCATCCTGCGCCTCGAACACCGTTCGCGCGGCGCGCGCGCGGGGCACGACGCTGAACCGGAACTCGCAGCCAAGCAGCGCGCCGCGCTCGCGCAGCAGTTCCGGCAGCACGCCCTCGACGCGCTCATCTTCGACGAACACCAGCCGTCCCGCTGGCGACACCGGCACGTCAATCGCACGCGAACAACCCGCCTCGGCAGCCGGAGCGAACAACCCGGCTACCGCAAGCACCAGCCCTACCCTGAGCGGAACTCGACGACCGCTTTGCATGCGCAAACAGTAACGGCTGCGTGCGTTGACAGCAAGCCCGGCAAGTCCAGGGCCATGCATCCGCTGCACGCCGGGTGGCCGGTGAGCCGCCCGGCGCTGCCCAACGATGCTCAGCGGCGTCGACGCTGCCAGGTCACCCCGCCCAGTGCGGCCATGCCGGCCAGCAACAGAGCCGACGGCGTTGGCTCCGGCACGGCCGCGGTCGTCAGCGTCACGTCGTCAATGAAGCTGGCCGCCGCAATGTGGCGGGCACCGGTGTCTGGCATGTCTTCGAAATAGCACCGCCTCGACACAAAGGGCGGCAAGGACGCGGTCCAAGACCACAAACCAGCAACATGACGGCAGCCGACAGACACATTAGGGGGGCGGCGCGTCTGCTAGCCTGCCGGGGTCAACGCCGGGCCGCGACCGACCGTTGGCCCGGACTCAGCCCGAAAGGCCCGCCCGCCATGACAGCCTTGCCCCGTCTCGCGCTTTGCACCGCCGCATTGCTGGCCGGCTGTGCCGCTGCGCCATTCCAGGCGCCCACGGTGGGCAGCCACAGCGCAGCCGCCGACACGCTGTGGTTGGATCGCTTGAGTTGGGGCGCCAGCAGCGCCGATCTCAACCAGGTCCGCCGCCAGGGCCGCGAGGTCTGGCTGGAAGCCCAGCTCCAGCCTCGCATCCCGGGCGCACTGCCAGAAGCCGCTCAGGCGCAAATCCAGGCTCTCGCCGTCACCCAGCAGCCGTTGTTGCCCCTGGTGCAGCAGATGGAAGCGCAGCGCAAGGCCGCCGATGCACTGACCGACGACATGGCCAAGGCGGAGGCGCAGAAGAACTACCAGCAGGCCCTGACCAAGCTGGCCCGCGAGGCGTCGACCCGCCAGCTGCTCAACGCGCTCTACTCACCCAACCAGGTCCAGGAGCAGATGACCTGGTTCTGGTTCAACCATTTCAACGTCCACCAATACAAGAGCAACCTGCGCGTCATGGTGGGCGACTACGAGCAGGGCCTGCGCGAACGGGCCCTGGGAAAGTTTCGCGACCTGCTCGGCTACACGGCCCACCACCCGGCCATGCTGCGCTACCTGGACAACGAGCAGAACGCGGCCAACCGCATCAACGAGAACTACGCCCGCGAGCTGCTGGAACTGCACACCCTGGGCGTGGGCGGTGGCTACAGCCAGCGCGACGTGCAGGAGCTGGCCCGCGTGCTGACCGGGCTGGGCGTGAACCTGACCGACAACAAACCCAAGCTCAAGCCCGCGCAGGAGGCGCAATACCGCCGAGACGGGCTGATGGAGTTCAACCCGGCGCGGCACGATTTCGGCGACAAGCAACTGCTCGGCGTCACCGTCAAGGGCCAGGGCGAGGCCGAACTGGACCAGGTGTTGGACCTGCTGGCCAAACACCCGAGCACGGCCCACTTCGTGTCGCGCAAGCTGGCCCAGTACTTCGTCGCCGACGAGCCGCCGCCGGCGCTGGTGGAGCGCATGGCGGAGCGCTGGCAGCAGAGCGATGGCCGCATCGCCGAGGTGCTGCGTGCCATGGTGGGCTCGCCCGAGTTCGAGGCGTCCCTGGGCCGCAAGTTCAAGGACCCGACGCATTACGTCGTCTCGGCCGTGCGCCTGGCTTATGCCGACAAGGTGGTGCTGAACACCGGCCCAATGATCGGCTGGCTCTACCGCCTCGGCCAGGCGCCCTACAACCGCCAGACGCCCGACGGCTATGCGCTCGACGAGAACGCCTGGGCCGGCCCGGGCCAGATGACGACGCGCTTCGAGATCGCGCGCGCCATCGGCAGCGGCAGCGCGGGCCTCTTCAAGGTCGAGGGCGAGCCCAAGGACAGGCC
>NZ_JBFULE010000343.1:0-5554 GCF_056400485.1 Roseateles sp. P5_B10 | reverse complement strand
TTGGTGAGGTACAGGGTCGACACCGGGCCAGCGTAGGCCGGGGCCACCATGGCGGCGGTTGCTGCGGCCGCCAGCAGGGCAAGGGCGGATTTCCGGAATCGAATCATGGCTTCTTTCTTTCTGAGTTGGAGACTGGAGTTCAGGGCAAGCAGGGCAGCAACGTGGACCAACGCGCCACTGCGCCGGGCAAGTCCGAGCGGTTGCAGACCTCGCCGACTCGGCCACGCAACGGCGGGTAGAGCGATTCCGGGAAACGCACGTGTCGCTACTTGGGGATACGCAATCGCCTCGGATGGAGCGTGAAGGCGCTTGGTTTGGTCCGCCGACGGGCCTAGTCCTTACTTGGCGAGATGCCCCTTGAACCGGTGACGCACGTGCATGTAAGGCGCCCGCGCCCCTCGCGACTACGCGGGGCAGGCTGCCGCTCTGTCGTCAGCCTTCGACGAGAAGTGCATAACGTGCACCTTCTACGTCGTTAGCTTTGGCGTCGAGCGGCCGAGGACCGCCGAGGCGGCTCGCTCCGCCGAGCAGCAACCAAAGCTTCTGCACCTGCATCCACAGCTCCTGCGCTGAGTTGGAGGACCTCGGTGGCGGGCTGGCTGCGGCGGACCGGTGTCGGGTAGGGTCGCGCTCACGCTGAGGTCGGCATCAGGTCCGCACCCGCTTCTTGGCGCGTACTCAATGCCTACTGGAACCAGCGCGTGAAGCACACGGCCCCCATGGGGCCGGCGCAAGTTGAGCTAACAGCAACTACGGGCTTATGCGCCGCAGCGTGCTCCTACTCGATGATCGCCTCGTCATCTCCAGTCTCGCTGTGCTTGCGCCAGGCACGAGTCGCGCGTCGCATCAAGTTGAGCTGGGCGACGAAGCGCGCGCAGGCGAAGCAGACCCGCACATGCAGTTGCAGGGCCAGGCGGTCGTTGGCCGGGATTTCATGGTCTTCGTCTTCCAGCAGCAGGCGCGCGGCTTCGCGGCAGGTGAGCGTGTTCTTGAGGCTCATGTGGCCACCTCGTCGAACCAGCGCATCTGCAGGCAATCCCGTAGCCTCATGCGCGCGCGGTGCAGCAGCACCCACAGGTTGGCGGACGTGATGGCCAGTTCGCGGCAGATTTCGTCGGACTCCAACTCCAGCCACTCGCGCATCATGAACACGCGGGCCTGCGTGGGCGGCAAGTGCTCGCAGCAGACCTGCAGCACCTCGAAGAACTGCTTCTGGCAGCAGGCGGCATCAGGGTCACCCCAGTCGCGCGGCGCCTCGCGCCAGTGGCCGTCGGCTTGAAATAGGTCGTCGAACAGGTCCTCGCCGTCCTCGCCAACGAGCACCGTCGCCTCACGGGTGTTGCGGCGCAACTGATCAACAAGCTTGTGCTTGAGGATGCCGATAAGCCAGGTCTTGAGCTGGGACTGGCCACCAAAGGACTGCGGGCGCTCCAGTGCGGCGAGCAGGCACTCAGACACCGCGTCCTCGGCCCATGCATCGTTTCTCAACTGAGCCCGCGCGAACCTCAGCAGATGAGGGCGCAGGCCTTCAACCTGGAGCGCAAAGTCGGTCATGGTGTCCCATGGCAATCGCGATGGCTCAGTTTACAAAGCGCCGCCTTGCCGGCAGCTTGCCGAACGGTCGCGGAACCGTCGAGGAATGGTTCTAGGGGGGCAGCCCGGCCCGCCCCTCCTCCCAGCTGTGGTTCACGAGCGAATCAATGACGGCCTGTTGCGCTGGGCTTGTGGGACGCTCGGCCTGGGTCAGCACGGCGACCTCGCGCACGATGGGCACGTCCGACATGGTTACGTACGCTAGCCGAGCGGCCCGGGCGATGGAGATGGGCATGAAGGCGACGCCGAAGTTGGCTCTCACCAAAGCCTGTATCCAGTCCTCGCGGGATGACTGCTGCACCACTTCCAGCCGTACGCCGCGATCGCGCAGCAGCCGCTCGATGTAGGTCGAGAACTCGCACATCACACGCTCGCAATAGCGCTCACGGTTGAGCTCCACCATCTCCACACTGGTGCGGCCGCTGAAACGGTGGTCGTCGCCGATGGCCAGCACGTAGTCCTCACTGAACAGCGGCGTGGTGGCGAAGCGCTTGGGGATCTCATAGGGCGAGCACATGATGCCCACGTCAACATCGCCCTGATCCAGCGCGTCGGTCAGCGCCTCCAGGTTGCCCTCGCGAAAGCTCAGTTCCACCTCGGTGCGGCCCTCCTGGCTCTCCACGAAGCCCGGCAGCACCTGGTGGAAGTCGATGGTGCACATGACGCCTACGCGCACCACCTCGCGCTGCACGCGCGTGAGGCGCCTGGCCTCTTCGCGGGCGTGGTTGGCCGTCTCGTAGATCTGGCGGAAGTTGGGCAGCATGCCCCGACCCAGCTCGGTGAGCTGCACCGAGTTCTTGGTGCGGTCGAAGAGCCGCCCGCCAATGGCCTCCTCCAGCCGCTGTATGGCCTTGGTGAGCGCCGGCTGCGACACGAAGGACCGCTCCGACGCACGCGTGAAGTTCAGCGTGTCGGCCACGGCGAGGAAATAGCGGATCTGGTAGAGCTCCATGCGCACCTCGGTCGAGGACGGACGCAAAACCTTTCAGTGAAAAAGCACGTCGTCGATAACCGCCGCCGATGGCGCGATGAATTGTTGCGATTTCCGCGCCGGGGGCCCGGTTCCTAAGCTTCTCCCCGTTGACGAGCAAGCCCATGAACACCCCCACCCAACCCCTCAAGACCCTGGTCATCGCCGGCGGCGGCTTTGCCGGCACCACGCTGGCCCGCCGCCTGGAGGCGCAGCTGCCGCCGGGCTGGCAGCTCGTGCTGCTCAGCGAAGAGAGCTACACCACCTTCAACCCCATGCTGGCCGAGGTGGTGGGGGCGGCCGTGTTCCCTGAGCACGTCATCGCGCCGATCCGCGAGATGCTGGTCACGACCCGCTTCATCATGGGGCGCATCGAGCGTGTCGACCACACGGCCAAGACCCTCAGCTGCTCCACGCTGGCCGGCCCGCTGGAGATGAGCTTCGACCATCTGGTACTGGCTTTCGGTCAGCGCGCCAACCTCAACATCATCCCGGGCCTGGCCGAGCATGCGCTGCCGCTCAAGCTGGTGGGCGACGCGATGCACATCCGCAACCGCCTGCTGCAGCGCCTGGCCCACATCGAGCTGAGCCACAACAAGGCGCATCGGCGCTCGCTGGGCCACTTCGTCGTCATCGGCGGAGGTTTCTCGGGCGTCGAGGTGGCCGGTGCCGTGGTGGACTTCATCCGCAGCGCACTGCGCTGCTATCCCCGCGTGAAGGCCCACGAGCTGCGCGTCTCGCTGCTGCACGACGGCGACCGACTGCTGCCGGAACTGCCGGCCACACTGGGCATCTCGGCCGCCAAGTCGCTTGCGGAGCGCGGCGTGGACGTGCGCCTGGGCGCGCGTGCTGCCAACGTTGACGCCTATGGCGTTGACCTGGCCAGCGGCGAACGTCTGCCGGCCGCCACCGTCGTCTGCACCATCGGCGCACGCAGCAACCCATTGGTAGAGCGCCTGGGGCTCACGACTCTGCGTGGCCGCATCGTGACCGACCCCGATGGGCAGGTGCCTGAGCGGCCTGGCCTTTGGGCCCTCGGCGACTGCGCCGCCACCCTCAACCTGGCCGACACCCAGCTCTGCCCGCCGACGGCGCAGTTCGCTGTGGCCCAGGCCGAGCAACTCGCGCGCAACCTGCTACGCCATATCGCCGGCCAGCCAACCCGCCCCTTCAACCATGTGTCGCGCGGAATGATGGCAACGACCGGCCATCACCGCGGTGTGGCACAGGTCTTCGGCATCAAGCTCACCGGGCTACCTGCATGGCTGCTGTGGCGGGCTTACTACCTCATGCGCATGCCCACGCCGGGCCGCAAGGTGCGCATCTGGGTCGAGTGGACCTGGAGCCTCTTCTTCCCTGCCGACGTCACTCATCTGCGCTTCACGCGTACCGCGGACGTTGATACGCCACCGCCTGCCCAACCCACGAATCACTAGGAGCACTCGCATCATGTTCATTGGCAAGACCGCCCTCGTCACGGGCTCGACCTCAGGTATCGGCCTGGGCATTGCGCGCACCCTGGCCGCCCAAGGCGCCAACATCATCCTCAACGGTTTTGGCGACGCTGCCGCGATCGCAACGCTGCGTGCCGACCTAGCCGAGCAGTACGACGTGCAGGTGCGCTACGACGGCGCGGACATGAGCCGCCCCGAAGCCATCGAAGACATGATGGGCAAGGCCCTGTCCGAGTTCGGCTGCATCGACCTGCTCGTCAACAACGCCGRCATCCAGCATGTAGCGCCGGTGGACGAATTCCCCGTCGACAAGTGGTACGCCATCCTGGCCATCAACCTGTCGGCCTGCTTCCACACCACGCGGCTGGCRCTGCCGGCGATGAAGAAGAAGGGCTTCGGGCGCATCGTCAACATCGCCTCAGCACATGCGTTGGTCGCCAGCCCCTACAAGTCGGCCTACGTGACGGCCAAGCACGGCGTCGCCGGCTTTACCAAGACGGTGGCCCTGGAAGTGGCCGAGGGCGGCATCACGGTCAACGCCGTCTGCCCCGGCTATGTGCTGACACCGTTGGTCGAGCAGCAGATCCCCGGCACGGCCAAGGCTCGCGGCATCAGCCCCGAGGAGGTCGTGCGCAACGTGCTGCTGGCTGCCCAGCCCACCAAGAAGTTCGTCACCGTCGAGCAGGTCGCCGCCCTTACGGCCTTCCTTTGTTCCGACGACGCCGCCTCCATCACTGGCGCCATCCTGCCCATCGAAGGCGGCTGGACGGCGCAGTAAGCCCGGGCTCAGMCCACCCACCCCCACGGAGAACTCCCATGCAAAAACTGACCCTCATTGCCATCACCGCAATCGCCTTCGCCGGCGTCGCCCATGCCGGCGAATGCCCGGCCGACAAGCTCGCCGCCAACGCGCTGCAAGGCGCGGCCACCGCCCCGGTGGGCGTGACCGACACCGAGCTGGCCTCGATCGACCTGTCCAAGGAGAACGTCAAACTCGATCAACGCCGCCTGCGCATGCGCCACATGACCATCGCCCCCGGCGGCGTCGTGCCCCTGCACAGCCACGAGGACCGGCCTGCGCTCATCATGGTCAACAGCGGCGAGATCTACGAATACAGCAGCAAGTGCAGCGTGCCCATCCTGCACAAAGCCGGCGATATCGCGCGCGAGTTCCTGGGCACCAAGCACTGGTGGAAGAACGTCGGCGCGGCGCCGGTGGAGCTGACCATCGCCGACGTCGTCAACGACAAGAAGCCGACCACCATGGAAAAGATGATGTAAGGCCGCGGCCACCGCCCACGACCCTGTCCAGCAACCCAAGAAGAGACGCCCGATGAACGCCACCACGACCTCCACCGTCAAGGCTCGCAAAGCCCGCACAGCACCGCCATCGGAGCAGCACGGCCTGCCCGGCCAAGTGGTGCTGGTATTGCAGGGGGGCGGTGCCCTGGGCGCCTATCAGGTGGGGGTCTACCAGGCGCTGCATGACGCTGGCATCGAGCCCGACTGGGTCATCGGCACTTCCATCGGCGCCATC
>NZ_JBFULE010000342.1:0-5559 GCF_056400485.1 Roseateles sp. P5_B10 | reverse complement strand
GCCGTCTTGCGGATGACGTAGAGCTTCCGCTCCAGCGCGTCGGGGACGATGATGTCAGTGCCACGGCCGATGAAGATCTGGCGGATCACCGGCTCCTTCTCGCGCACCGTGGGCGACATGGGCATGTCACGGTCCACCGGCACGTCGCGCCAGCCGATCAGCACCTGGCCTTCGGCCTTGATGGCACGGGCCAATTCCTGTTCGCAGGCCAGGCGGGAGGCAGCTTCCTTGGGCAGGAAGATCATGCCGACGCCGTACTCGCCGGGCGGCGGCAGGTTGATGCCCTGCTTGGCCATCTCGGCGCGGTAGTACTCGTCCGGGATCTGGATCAGGATGCCGGCACCGTCGCCCATCAGCTTGTCGGCACCCACTGCACCGCGGTGGTCCAGGTTCTCGAGGATCTTCAGGCCCTGCTGGACGATGTGGTGCGCCTTGTGGCCTTTGATGTGTGCCACGAACCCGAGGCCGCAGGCGTCTTTCTCATTGCCCGGCCGGTAGAGCCCGTGCTCGGCTAGGTCTTGGATCTCGGCTTGAATCTGCGCGGCGTGGCTCATAGCGCCCTCCTGGAACACAACAGGGTGGGAGCGTAATGCAGTGCAGCATTTGCGGCAACTTGATTAAATTAGGGTCAGAGTCAATTAATTCCCCATCGACGTGGTGAAGTTAAATAAATGGGGCCATAGTCACGCCACTCCGGTTGGCTTGGTTTCCGACGATGCCAGTGGCGTTTTGCGCGGCCGTCCGCGCGGCCGTTTGAGTGCGACTTTCGGGTGGGTGTCGCCCAGCGCCTTCAGGAATGTTGCGCCGCCCACTGGCCGCCCCCGCAACACGGCCTCAGTGAACTGCGCTTGCTCCTGCAGGGTGACACCCTGGTCCATCAACTCGCGATAGGCATGCTCGCGCTCGAAGGGTGTGTTGCCCAGTGACCAATACAGTTCATGCTCCGTGACCAGCGCGCTGCGGTTCAGGCCGAGGTGGTGAGCGGCGCTGGACCAGGGCCATTGCGCCGCGTCCTGGCACAGCCCTGCACGCACCGGATTCAATTCGATGTAGCGGATGCAGGCCAGCAGATGCCGTTCGCCCTCGACCAAGCCCGCCCTGAACCGACCTTCCCAGAGCGTGCCGCTGCGCTGATGACGGGTATTGAACCAGGCCACGTAGCGGCGGCCGAGCGCTTGCATCATGCGACTGAGAGCGTCCGCAGCGGGCGGCGTCAGCAGCAGGTGAAGGTGGTTGTCCATCAGCACGTAGGCATGGACGGCCACCCCATACTGAGCCGCGACCTCGGTCAATGTGACCAGCATCTGCTGGCGGTCGTGATCGCTGAAGAAGATGGCCTGGCGGTTGTTGCCGCGCAGGATGACGTGGTGAGGCTGACCCGGCAGGATCAATCGAGGTAGACGGGCCATGAATGCATCCTTGTCGGCACAACGGCCTCGGCAGGAGCAGCCAGAATAATCGACTCCGACCCCATTTTGTGGAGTGACGTCAGAAAAGCGTCTTGCCCGTCAACCGCTGATGCTCGCGAATGGCGAACCGGTCGGTCATGCCGGCAATGTAGTCAGCACAGGCTCGTTCACGATCGGCGCGCTCGGCGAAGTCCGCCGGCATCTGCGTCGCATCGGACGAATAGGCCGCAAAGAGGTCGCGCAGCACCTGCTCGGCGCGGCTGCGCGTGGATTGCACCTGCGGGTGGCGGTAGAGGTTGGCGAAGAGGAAGCGCTTGAGCGCCGTGCTCTTGATGCGCATCTCCGGGCTGAAGCGCAGCAAGGGCTTTTCAGCCCGGCGCACAGCATCGACGTCGCTGGGTGCCGCTTCGTCCAGCGCCGCACGCGTGGCGTCGATGATGTCGTAGACCTGAGCCGACAGCATGCGGCGGATGGTCTCGAACAGCAGGCGCTTGCCGGCCAGGCCCGGATGCGCATCCAGCGAAGCCTGCCAATGCTCCCGCACCAGCTCGACATCCAGCAGTTGCTCCAGCTCGATCAGGCCCGAGCGCACGCCATCGTCAACGTCGTGCGCGTTGTAGGCCACCTCGTCGGCCAGATTGCAGAGCTGGGCCTCCAGGCTGGGCTGGCCGCCATGCAGGAAGCGGGTCGCGATGCCGTCAGGTTCAACGGCCTCGATGAGTTCGGCATGCCGTCGCGAGCAGTGCTTGAGGATGCCCTCGCGCGTCTCGAAGCACAGGTTGAGGCCGTCGAAATCCGGATAGCGCTGCTCCAGTTGATCGACGACACGCAGTGATTGCAGGTTGTGCTCGAAGCCGCCATGGGCGCGCATGCACTCGTCCAGCACGTCCTGGCCCGCATGGCCGAACGGCGTGTGGCCAAGGTCATGGGCCAGGGCCACGGCCTCGACCAGGTCTTCGTCCAGGCCCAGGCTGCGTGCGATGGACCGGCCGAGCTGGGCCACTTCCAGAGAATGTGTCAGCCGCGTGCGGAACAGATCGCCCTCGTGGTTGAGGAAGACCTGGGTCTTGTAGACAAGGCGGCGAAACGCCGTGCTGTGGATGATGCGGTCGCGGTCGCGCTGAAATTCGCTGCGCGTGGGTGCGGGCGGCTCGGGCAGGCGGCGGCCGCGGCTGCGCGCCGGGTCAGCGGCGTAGGCCGGGCGCGGCGTCGACATCTCAGGCCGCTCCGTACGCTGCCAGTGTTTCCACGATGCGTGCGTCTGGCACCGAGTGCAGGCCGGCACGGCCGAGCGCCTCAATGAGGACGAAACGGATCTCACCCGCCTCGGCCTTCTTGTCCACGCGCATCAGCGACAGATAGCGTTCGGCGCCCAGCTTGGGTGGTTGCACCGGCAGCCCCGCCCTCTCGATCAGGCTGCGCAGGCGCTCGACGAAGCCGGCCGGCATCAGCCCCATGCGCTGCGACAGGTCGGCCGCCAGCACCATGCCGCAGGCGACGGCTTCGCCATGCAGCCACGCACCATAGCCGAGGCCCGCTTCGATGGCATGGCCGATGGTGTGGCCGAAGTTCAGGATGGCGCGCAGGCCCTGCTCGCGCTCGTCCTGGCCCACCACGTCGGCCTTGATCTCGCAACTGCGCCGCACCGCATAGCCGAGCACGGCCTTGTCACGCGCCAGCATCGCGTCGAGGTTGTCCTCGATCCAGCACAGGAAACCGGCGTCAGCGATCGGGCCGTACTTGATCACCTCGGCCAGGCCAGCGCGCAATTCGCGGTCCGGCAGGCTGTCCAGGGTGTCCAGGTCGGCGATGACGCGCGCGGGCTGGTAGAAGGCGCCGAGCATGTTCTTGCCCAACGGATGGTTGATCGCCGTCTTGCCGCCGACCGACGAGTCGACCTGAGCCAGCAATGTGGTGGGCACCTGTACGAAGGGCACGCCGCGCATGTAGATGGCCGCCGCGAAACCGGTCATGTCGCCGATGACGCCGCCGCCCAGCGCGAACAGCACGGTCTTGCGGTCCAGGGCCTGGCCGAGCAGGTGGTCGCAGATGCGGTTCAGGCTGTCCCAATCCTTGTGTTGCTCGCCATCCGACAATACGACCAGATCGACGCGACCGTAGACCGCCAGCAGGCGTTCACGCAGGCGAGCGGCGTACAGCGGCGCCACGGTCTCGTTGCTGACAATGACAGCCGTCGCTGCCTTGGGCAGTTCCTGCCAGCTGGCAGGCGCGTCCAGCAGGCCTGAACCGATGCGGATCTCGTAGTTGCGGTCGTCAGGGAGCTGAATGCGGACGGTATCGGTGGCGGGCATGCGGCCAAGTGTAAGAGGCACCTCGCAAGCGGCCCTCCGCCTCCCGTCAAGGCGCCGTCAAAGCGGTTCGGCCCCCACGGTGGCCGCGACGCGAGTCGGGTCCAGCAGGCCCGCCAGCTCCAGCTGCATCAGCGCCATGTTGACGAGGGCATGCACCGAAGGTCGCGCGCTTTCCAGCACATAGTGCGCGCAGCGGCGGTAGAGCGGGTCGCGCTGGTGGTGGAGTTCGCGCAGCTTGGCCAGCGGGTCGCGCACCTGTAGCAGCGGCCGCGTCGTGTCATGGCGCAGACGCCGGAACAGGTCCTCGGGCGTGGAGCGCAGGTAAAGCACCGTCGCGCCGCCATGCAGCAGCTCACGATTGCGCTCCCTCAGCACCGCACCGCCGCCGGTGGCCAGCACGCGATCGCCAGGACGCGCGATCAGCTCGGCGATCACCTCGGTCTCAAGGTCCCGAAACGCATCCTCACCATGGCGCTCGAAGAACAGCTTGATGCTCCTGCCGATGCGCAGCTCGATTTCATGGTCCGAATCGACAAAAGGCACGCCAATTTGGCGTGCCAGTTGTTTGCCGACGGTGGACTTGCCACCGCCAGGCATGCCCACGAGGGCAATCACGTCACTTCGCGCTGGCGCAGCTGCTGCTGGTGCCATAAGGGCTGATCACGAACGCTGGGGCCGTTTCGCTGGTTAGGTCTCCTGCAGCAACCGGCAGTCGTGTGTAGGTGTACAGGTAGTCAACGACGCTTGCCGCGTAGGTCTTGCCCTGAGCGATACCTTCGGCCACAAGCGCGGAGTACGACTTTGACGACAGGGTCACCGGCACACCAATCGGGTAGTACGCAGGTGGGCTGAGGACACCCGCAGCCGTGACCGTGATCTTGTAGTCGACCCAAGTACCTAGGCTCTTCGGATACTCAAGCTGAAGCACAGCGACGCCGTTTGCATCCGTCCTGGTGGCACCCACCAGCGTGATCGCGACGTCGGACTTGCGGGGATCCAACTGCTTGTTGCCATTCACGTCTTCACCGCCGTCGACGACCCCGTTCCGATTCAAATCCTCGTTGGGACAAATGGCGTTGAGCGCGCCCTTGACGTACTCCCCGGCATTAATGACGGCCGCATAGTCGCCTTGAGGTGTCAGCTCCCAGCGCTGCTTCGGGACGTTGTATTCCCAAAACCCCTTCGAATAGCTACCCAGATCCAACGACGGCGTGATCTGAACGTCGGCCTTGGGATTGCCAGCTGAATCTACAACGAGCACGACGTACTTTTTCACATACGTCAGACCGCCGCCGCCGCTACCGATCGTGTTGTCCGTACCGATCGAGATCGACACCGGATTCGAGACGATGGTCAGCGTCGTGGTCAGCAACTGGCCGCCCGCAGCCACGCAACTGCCAGCCGTGGCGCCGGGCGCGAAGTCGCTGATCTTCCAGCAGGCTTGAATGGTCACGCCGTTCGTCGGGCTGCTGACGGCGCCAGGGGCATATGTCGTCGAGGCGGTACCCRAAGCATCTGACAGAACGGAGTTTGCGCCAGAGCCGATCTTGCCGGTCCCGTTGTCACCCGCTGCCGCGAACAGCACGCGGACGTTGGAGATGGGCGCATTGGTGCCATCGCGGAAGATGGCACTGACAGTCACCTGGTTGTTGGTGGTGGACGTGTTGACAGTGACGACATCGGCAGACAGGTTCAGTGCCGTCGCGACAGGTGTAGAGCCAGCCACTGGCACCGTCGTGCTGCCGCCTGCGATGGGAATCGTCACGAGAGACTCGCGCCCGCCCGCTACCGCCTTGATCGTCAGATTGGTTCCCGGGGCGTTGGGTGTGGTGTAGGTG
>NZ_JBFULE010000341.1:0-5566 GCF_056400485.1 Roseateles sp. P5_B10 | reverse complement strand
GCCAGATCATGTTCAAGGTGGACGCCATGGTCACGCCCAAGACGCCCATCGACGGCATCGAGCCCAGCAGCGTCATCGTCATGACGGAGCAGAACGCCCGCGTGCTGATGGCCTTGCTGAAGGCACAGATCGCCGAAATCGACAACAAGAAGCCCAAGAGCCGCCACGGCCGCCACGGCTGAACTCGCGAGGCAAAGGACGACTCCCATGCAGTACCCCCAATACAACCCCGCCTCCGACAACCGGCCGCTGTCCGACGAGGAGCTCGACGACCTGGACGAGCTGCTCTCGGTGCTGCCCACCGATAGCGCGATGAACATCGAGGCGCTGGACGGCTATCTGACTGGCCTGCTGCTGTCGCCGCAAAAGCTGGCCGACCTGCCTGGAGACGCCTGGCTGCCGGTGGTCTGGGGCGGCGACCAGGAGCCCGACCCCAAGCCCTTCGCCAGCGGCAAGCAGCGCAAAAAGGTCGTCATGGCGATGCTGCGGCATGTGCAATCCATCGCCATGGCCTGGACGCATGCGCCCAAGGCCTGGGAGCCCATCTTCAGCTTTGCCTCACTGGAGGGGGACAGCGAAGGTGAAGACACCGAGTACGCCGACGCCGAAGACTGGGCTGCCGGCTTCCTGATGGCCGTGGACCTGGCGCCCGAGGCCTGGGGGCCGTTGTTCGACGGTGCCGGAACGGCCGAGCTGCTCGCGCCCATCGCCGCCCTGGGCGGTGAGGATGGCGCGCTGGCCGAAGGCTCGGCTGCCGAGCGCGACGAAGCCAGCCGCAAGATTCCTGACGCCATGCTGGCGTTGTGGGCTCTGCGCCAAGACGCCGACCAGAAAGCGTAACCATCCCCCCAACGCGGGTGGTTGCAGGTGGCCGCAAGCGTCGGTTTAGGTTAACTTCAGGCCATGCTCCAGACCCTGCTCGCAGCCACCGGCCTTGCCGTCTGCATCGCGATGGCGGTCCACATGGCCCTGCCCTACCGGCTGCAGGCGCGGGTGGATGCCGGCGTGGCCGCCCTGGCATCGTGGGTGGAGTTGCAGATCGCCCGCCTGACCGGTTGGCGCCGCCGCCAGCGCCAGACCAGAGCCGCCGCGCTGGAGGCCGAGCGCGTCATCCGCCGCGCCCGCGAGTCGGCCCTGCACGATGCGCGCGACAGTCGCACGGACGGCGAGTGGGACGGCAACGTCTATCGGCCCAAGAGCTTCGAGAAGCCCAAGAAGCCGCACTAGTCAGCTGACTGCTGCAGGCGCCACATTTCGGCGTAGCGGCCGTTCCTGGCCAGCAAGGTGTCGTGCCGGCCGCGCTCGATGATGCGGCCCTGCTCCAGCACGAGGATCTCGTGCGCGTCGACGACGGTGGACAGGCGGTGGGCGATGACCAGCACGGTCTTGTTCTGGCCCACGGACTCCAGTTCGGCCTGGATGGCGCGCTCGTTGGTCGAATCCAGTGCCGACGTGGCTTCATCAAAGATGAGGATGGGCGGGTTCTTCAGCAGCGTGCGCGCAATGGCCACGCGCTGCTTCTCGCCACCCGACAGCTTCAGGCCACGTTCGCCCACCATGGTGTCGTAGCCGAGCGGTGTCGCCGCGATGAAGGCATGGATATGCGCCGCACGCGCCGCGCCCTCGACCTCCGCCTGGCCAGCGCCGGGCCGCCCATAGGCGATGTTGTAGGCCACGGTGTCGTTGAAGAGCACGGTGTCCTGCGGCACGATGCCGATGGCGCGGCGCAGGCTGGACTGCGTCACCGTACGGATGTCCTGGCCGTCGATGCGGATGCCACCCGAGTCGATGTCGTAGAAGCGGTAGAGCAGCCGCGCCAGCGTGCTCTTGCCTGAGCCGCTGGGGCCGACGACGGCGACCTTCCTGCCCGCCGGGATCTCGAAGCTGACGCCGTGCAGGATGGGCCGCACGGAGTCGTAGGCGAAGCGGACGTTGTCGAAGACGACACTGCCGCCACCCACGGCCAGCTCGGCGGCATCCGGCGCATCGGCGATCTCGCGCTCGCGGTCCAGCAGCACGAAGAGCTTCTCGATGTCCGTCAGCGCCTGCTTGATCTCGCGGTAGATCACGCCGAGGAAGTTCAGCGGGATATAGAGCTGGATCATGAAGGCGTTGACCATGACCAGGTCGCCCAGGCTCATGTGGCCCGCCACGACGCCCTGGGTGGCTCGCCACAGCATCAGCACCAGCGCCGACGCGATGATGAGCTGCTGGCCGGTGTTCAACATGGACAGCGTGCGCTGGCTCTTCAGCTGGGCCTTGCGCAGCTTCTCCAGGCTCTCGTCATAGCGCGTGGCCTCGAAGGCCTCGTTGTTGAAGTACTTGACCGTCTCGTAATTCAGCAGCGAGTCGATGGCCTTGCTGTGGGCCACCGAGTCCAGCTCGTTGAGCGTCTTGCGGAACTTGGTGCGCCACTCGGTGACGACGACGGTGAAGCCGATGTAGATCACCAACGCCGCCACCGTGATGCCGGCGAACCAGACGTCGAACTTRACACCCAGCAGCGTCAGCACCAGCACCACCTCGATCAGCGTCGGCACGATGCTGTACAGGGAATAGCTGATCAGCGAGTGCACAGCGCGCGTGCCGCGCTCGATGTCGCGCGTCATGCCACCGGTCTGGCGTTCGAGGTGAAAGCGCAGCGACAGGTCGTGCAGATGCCGGAACACCTGCAGCGAGATGCTGCGCGACGTGCCCTCGGTGGCCTTGGCGAAGATCAGCTCACGTGCCTCGGCGAACAGCGACGTCGACAGCCGCAATGCGCCATAGGCCAGCAGCAGGCCCAGCGGCACCACCAGCAGGGCCTCGGGCTGGCCAGCCTTGAGGTTCAGGCTGTCGATCAGCTGCTTGAGCAGCAGGGGCACGCCGACATTGCAGAGCTTGGCGCCCACCATGAAGGTCAGCGCCAGTGCAACGCGCCAGCGGTAGCGCCACAGATAGGGCAGCAGGCGGCCGACGGTGCCCCAGTCGCCACGGGGAGCGCTGGCTGAGGCGGGTTCAGGGAGGCGGGCGGCAAGAGAACGCATGCCGGCATTGTCCGGTCGCGCGCCGGAAGGCGTGTTCCGCATGGGAACTGCCGGCGAACCCCTTGCGCCTTTGACGCAGCGCAATCGCGGTGCACCTTTCTACCCCTACGCTGGGCCCCTGGCGCCGAAAACCAGGGCTGGTTATCCGTCCCACCTGAGAGGCCAATATGCGCAACAACCAACCGGTGACCCCGAACGGGTACGCCCTGGCCTCCGACCAGACCCYCATTTCCATCACGGACCTGAAGGGGCGCATTACCTACTGCAACCCCAGCTTCGTGGCCGTCAGCGGCTACGCGCAGGCGGAGTTGCTGGGCCAGCCGCACAACATCGTGCGCCACCCGGACATGCCGGAGGAGGCCTTCCGCGACCTCTGGGCCACCATCGAGGGCGGACAACCCTGGACCGCACTCGTCAAGAACCGGCGCAAGAACGGCGACTACTACTGGGTGCGAGCCAACGCGACGCCGGTGCGAAACGGCGACCGCACGGTGGGGTATCTGTCGGTGCGCACCAAGCCCAGCGACGTCGAGGTACGCCGCTTCGAGCAGCTCTACGCCACCATGCGCGCTGAGGCGGCCGCAGGCCGCCGGACTCATGTGCTGCGGCGCGGCGTGGTCAAGCGCAACGACACAGTGGGCCGCCTGACAGACTGGCTGCGGCCCGAGTTGCGCGGCCAGATGGTTTTGCTGGCCGTGCTGGCCGCGGCCGGACCGCTGCTCGCAGCCTGGGCCGGCGCGCCAGGCTGGGGCCTGGTACTGGCTGCCCTGGCCAGCACCGCCGCCGCCAGCTACGGCCTRCTCGCGAGCGGGATCGCCCCGCTGCGCCAGGTGATTGCCACCGCCAACCTGCTGGCAGGCGGCGATCTGACGCGGCACGTCGAGGTCAGCGGCCGGGGCGAGATCGGCGAGCTGCAACTGGCGCTGGCCCAACTGACCGTGTCCGTGCGCACCGTCGTGCGCGACGTGCGCGAGGAGGTCATCCACCTGGAGGACGGTGCCCGGGAGATCGCCGCCGGCAACCAGGACCTGTCTTCCCGCACCGAGTCCCAAGCCAGCAGCCTGGAGCAGACCGCCGCCGCGATGGACGAGATCAGCGGCACCGTGCGGCAGACCTCGGAGCTGGCCGGCGACGGTGCCCGCTTTGCGCGCGAGACCGCCGGTGTGGCCCAGCGCAGCCAGCAAGCCGTCCACGGCGTGACGGACACCATGCAGGAGATCACCGACTCGTCGCAGCGCATCGGCGACATCATCCAGGTCATCGAAGGCGTGGCCTTCCAGACCAACATCCTGGCCCTGAATGCCGCCGTCGAGGCGGCTCGCGCCGGCGAGCAGGGCCGCGGTTTCGCGGTGGTGGCCGCCGAGGTGCGCGCCCTCGCTCAGCGCACCGGCACGGCAGCCAAGGAGATCCGCGCCCTTATCGAGGAATCGCGCGGGCGCGTCGAGACCGGCAGCCACCGGGCCGGTGACGCACAGCTGCGCATGGACGAGGTGGCCTCCGCCGTGTCACGCGTCAGCGACGTGCTGGTGCAGATCGACACCGCCGCGAGCGAGCAGGCCACCGGCGTCGCCCAGGTCGGCGAGGCCGTGCAGCAGATGGATGCCATCACGCAGCAGAACGCCGCGATGGTGGAGGAGCTGGCCGCTTCGGCCACAGCGCTGAACGGCCAGGTCAGCCGGGTGCGGGACTCCATCCGTGTCTTCCGCCTGAGCGACCAGGACAGGAGCCTGGCCGAGGCCGACGCGGCCAACTTGCGCAAGGCGCAGCGGGGTGACACGGCGCCTCGCGCCACGCCGGGCGCCGACAACCGGTAGCGCTTCTGAACGGCAGCTTGTACSGGACAATCCCGCCATGACTGAAAACGCCCCATCGACACCGCACGGCGGTGACCGCCAGCTCGTCCTGCGCGTCATGCCCATGCCGGCCGACGCCAACGCCAACGGCGACATCTTCGGCGGCTGGATCATGGCCCAGGTCGACATCGCCGGCTCGGTGCTGCCGGCCCGCATCTCGCGTGGCCGCGTCGCCACCGTCGCCGTCAACGAGTTCGTTTTCAAGCAGCCGGTGTCCATCGGCGACCTGCTGAGTTTTTACGCCACAGTCACCCGGGTGGGCCGCACCTCCGTCACCGTGCACGTGGAGGTGATGGCCGAGCGCGACCCGGAGAACCTGCACGTGGTCAAGGTGACCGAGGCCAACCTGACCTACGTGGCCATCGACCGCGAAGGCAAGTCGAGGCTGGTGGCACCCTGATCGGCCCGCGCCGATCCAGGGGTCACGGCGTCACGATCAGGTCGACCGCGTCGTAAGACAGTGCCGGGCTCAGGTATGCCGTGCCCGAGGTACCGCTGACGACATTGACGGTCACCGTGTTGGTGCCGGCCACCAGCGCGGTCGACGGAATGTCGAAGCTGTAGAGCCGGTTCACGCCGCGGTAGGTGCCCACCGTCAGGTTGCGCGAGCCCTTGGGCGGCGCGGTCGGGATGGCGGAGGTCCAGCTGCCGTTGTTGACGCTGATCTGCGGCCGGGCGCCGTTGAAG
>NZ_JBFULE010000340.1:0-5588 GCF_056400485.1 Roseateles sp. P5_B10 | reverse complement strand
TCAGATCGATGGCATCGAAGGACAGCGCCGGGCTCAGGAAGGCGGCACCGGCGGTGCCGCTGACGGTGTTGATGGTCAGCACGTTGGTGCCGACGACCAGCTGCGCGGCGGGGATGTCGAAGCTGTAGGTGCGGTTGAAGCCGCGGTAGGTGCCCACGGTGAGGTTGCGCGACACCTTGGGCGGTGCGGCGGGAATGGCCGACGTCCAGCTGTTGACCGTGACCTGTGGGCGGGCGCCGGCGAAGTCGGCCGTGGTGCCGATGCGCAGCCGCAGCGGTGCCGCGTTCTGGCCGCGCTTGAGCGTGAAGCGCACCTGCAGGCCGTTGTTGACGTCCTTCCATTGATAGGCGGGCCATTGCGTTGCGGCATTGGATTGGCCGATGACGAAGGGACTGACATTCCACGACGCCATGCGCACGTCGGACGGGTGCATGAAGGTCAGCTTGTCGCCGTTGATGAACTCCTGCGGCGTGCCGTCCCAGTGGCCGATGCGCCACAGCGCCGGCGTGGCCTCGGGGTCGGCCGTGATGGCCACCGGGTTCAGCGCGTACGTGGCATTGGCGGTCACCGTCACCGAGCCGGTCTGCACGGCCAGCTCGCCCTTGTAGACCGTCATCGTGTAGACGCCCGGCAGCATGCCCGTGGCCGTGAAGTGGCCGTCGACGGGGTCGGCGTCGGCCCAGTACTGTGCCTGCGCGTTGGCGAAGCCCACCGCGTAGGGCAGGCCGGCGATGCGGCCCGTCAGGCCGGCGCCGCTGACCGAGCCTCGGCCCACCGGAGGCACGTAGCCCAGCAGGCCCACGTTGCCGTACCAGCTGGTGTCGGGGCGGGCCGTGGGGGCCGTGCCGTCGTTGAAGATCATCGTGTACGTGTTCAGTACCCCCATGCGGAAGGCTTCCGTCTGGGCCTCGCCGTAATTGACGATGTAGGTCAGCTCGTTGGTCGTGTCGGTGATCTGCTGCAGCAGGCTGCGGTAGAAGGGGCCGCCGGAGCCGCCTTCGTTGTTGTCGCGCCAGAACCAGATGCCCACGCCAGGGCCGGAGCCGCCGACGAACTCCCAGTCCTTCAGCCGGCGGTTGGCGTAGTGCTTGGAGCGTGACTGGCCGTATCGCGCATCGGTGGCCGGGAAGCCGAACACGTCGCTGGCCTCGATGGCGCCGCTGGTGCCGCGCAGGTCCTCGGCCCAGAAGCTCTCACCGTTGTAGGTGCGCAGGCCGCCGGCCGCATTGACCGGGCCGCCGTTGGGCAGCTTGGCGATGGGGATGCGGGCGATGAAGCGCACCAGGCCGTGCACGTCCGGCTCTTCGGTGAAGTGCGTGCCCATGTGGATGTTGGACTCGCCCTTCTTCACCAGGTAGTAGTGCGTCAGCACGCCACCCTTGGTGCTGGTGCTGGTGAGGGTGACGCGGATGTAGTCGCTCGCGTTGACCACGCCGCCGTTGCTGCTGGAAGCCGGCGTCACGGTGCCGTTGGCGCTGACGGCCTCCACCTTCAGGCCCACGGCGCTGACGCCGTTGTAGAGCCAGTCGGCCCCGGAGTTGAGCTGTGTGCCGCGGGCGGGGTCGGCGTACTCCACGCCCTTGTAGACCATGCTGGACAAGTCGCCGATGGCCGTGGTGCTGCTGCTGTCCCAGCCACGCACCTTGAACACCAGGCCGCCATCGGTGTCGATGACGTACTGCGGCCGCGCCGCGTTGTTGTTGTCGTGGACGGTGGTGATGCTGAAGGCGGCCATCGCGGC
This sequence comes from Roseateles sp. P5_B10, assembly GCF_056400485.1. NCBI lineage: Bacteria > Pseudomonadati > Pseudomonadota > Betaproteobacteria > Burkholderiales > Sphaerotilaceae > Roseateles > Roseateles sp. P5_B10. The sequence continues at coordinate 3,847 of NZ_JBFULE010000340.1, read as the reverse complement.
CGGTGCCGCCGCGGCGAGCAGGCCTGCGGCCAGCCAGTGCGCCATAGGCCGGCGCGAGCTTGTCGTGTTCATGAAGTCTCCTGGTCTTGTGTCGTTGTTCACGGTTTGCGGGCTTGCCCGCAGCCGGAGCGGAATGTAGGCAGCGCCTGCCTCCGCGTGTACTCAACCAGATGAGCGTTTGAACAGCGCCGCTCGTGCGCCCGCAACTCTTCGCTCAGATGAGCGCTATCACCGCGTTTGCCATAGCTGCGCGGTATAGCGCGCGCTTGCGGATCACTTGATCAGCGCCTGATACGTCAGCGTGCGCACGCGCAGATGCAGCGTCGAATTCCCCGCGGGCCGCAGCTGCGTCATGAAGAGGATGACGAGGCGCTCCTTCGGGTCCACCGTGTACTGCGGGAAATAGGCGCTGCCCCAGCCAAAGGCGCCTTCGCTGCCCAGTTCCTTGAAGCCGCCGCGTTTCACGTTGACCCAGAAGCCCAGCCCGAAGCCATCGGCATCGCCGCCGGATTTGGAACCGAGATGGTCGGCCGTCATCAGCGCCACGGTGTGGGGCGCGAGGATGCGCACGCCATCCAGCTCGCCCTTGTTCAGCAGCATCTGCAGGAGGCGCGTGTAGTCGCCCGCGGTGCTCAACATGCCCGCGCCGCCGGACAGCAGCTTGCGCGGGCCGTTGACGAAGTCGCTCTTCGCCGACGTTTCCATCAGCTTGAGCTGGTCGCCTTCCAGCCCGTAGACATTGGCCAGGCGCTCCAGCTTTTCCGGTGGCAGGAAAAAGCTCGTGTCGGGCATGTGCAGCGGGTCGGTGATGCGGTCCTTGATGAACTTGTCCAGCGGCTGGCCCGACACGACCTCGACGATGCGGCCCAGCACGTCGGTGGCGTAGCCGTAGATGAACTGCTCACCCGGYTGGCTCTGCAGCGGCAGCGCGGTGAAGCGGTCGGTCCACTGCGCCAACGTCTCGTCGTTGCCGACGAGGTACCAGTCCTTCATGCCAGCAGCGCTGTAGGCCGCCTGGGCCGGGCCGCCGCCGTAGCTCATGCCGGCGGTGTGGGTCAGCAGATCGTGGATGGTCAGCGCGCGGCGCGGCTTCTCGGTGCCGCCACCGGGCAGGGCGACCTGCATGTTGGCGAAGGCCGGCAGATAGCGCGCCACCGGGTCCTTCAGCAGGAAGCGGCCTTCCTCGTAAAGGATCATGGCTGCCACCGTCGTCAGTGCCTTGGTCATGGAGGCGATGCGGAAGATCGTGTCCGTGCGCATCGGCCTGGCGTTCTCGATGTCGCGCTGGCCATAGGCCTTGAAGACGACCGGCTTGCCATCGCGCAGCACGGCCATCACGCCGCCGGCGAGCTGCTGTTTGTCGATCTGCTCCTCGATGGCTGCGTCGAGCCGCTGCAGGCGTTCCGGCGAGAAGCCTTGTGCGGTGACCGCAGCGGCCTTGGGCGGTGCGGCCGAGGTCGCTGGGGCGTGGGCCAGCGCGGCGCAGGCCAGCGCCAGGGCGGCAAGGATGGTTCTCATTCGGCTCAATCGCCCAGTGGGCGTTGCTGGGTGAAGCCCGGGCTCGCTGCAACGTGGAACTGCTCCGGCGGCAGCGGCCTGGCGGGGTCAATGACGCCAAGATCATCGCGCAGCTGTGCGGCCACCGGCACACGGGCTTCCCGCAAACCCAGGGCCACCAAACGCGCCAACTGCATGGCGCCGTAGTTGTTGTGGTGGGTGTTGTCGAGCTTGCCGTTGTTCATCGGATGGGCGGCCTGGGAGCGCTCGGGGCCGAGGGCCGCGTAGAACTGCTGGCTCATCGCGTTGAGGTCGATGAAGGCCAGCTTCATGTCCTGCGCGACCGCGCGCGCCGCGTCGGCGTACTCGGTCAGGCTGGGCCTGAGCTTTCCCTCGGGGTCGAAGTTGCGCCTCTCCATCGACGACACGACGACCGGCACGCCGCCGCGCGCCAGGATGCGCTCGGCATGGGTGCGCAGTTCGGCCTTGTAGGTCTGGGCGTTGCCGCTGCCGTCCTTCTGCTGTTTCTGGTCGTTGTGCCCGAACTGCAGCAGCACGGTGTCACCCGGCTGCATGACGGACAGGATCTTGTCGATGCGCCGGCGTGCCAGCGAGTCGCGGAAGGTTTCGCCCGACTGCGCATGGTTGGCCACGGCCACGGTGGGCTTGAACAGGGCCGTCAGCATCTGGCCCCAGCTGCTGTAGGGCTCGCGGGACTGATCGGCCACCGTGGAGTCGCCCAGCAAGAAGACGGTGGGCACCTTGACGGGCTCAATGACGAGACTGCGCAGCGCCGGCTGGCTGCCGTTGATCTCCAGCGTCAGGCGCTGGTCCCAGGCCCAGATCTCATCCTTGCTTTCGCGCGGTTCCTTGAGCTTGACGACGCCTGCTTCCACACCCGGCACGGCGGCGATGCGGGCGGTGCGCACGTTGACGATGAAGCTGCGCGTTTCAGTTGCACCGGCAGCCACCCCCACGCTGTCCAGCATCAGCCGACGCAGCTCGGCTTTGATGGTCGTGTTGCTGGCGGCGGCGGCGCCGAGCGTCGCGGTGACGCGGTAGTTGCCTTCCGCGGGCACGTCCACCGTGAAGAAGCTCGGCTGGCCGGCGGCATTGAGCGCGGCGCCGGGCTCGAAGCCGGCGCCGCGGTCACGGCTGTAGGTGGGCGCGGGCGTCGTGGTGAAGTCGAAGCTGAGCGGTTCGGCCGCGCGTGGCTGGGAAACACAGCCACTGAGGCACAGAGACACAGAGAAGAGCATGGAGAGAAAGGGCAGATTTCCTCTGTGCCTCTGTGTCTCTGTGGCTGTGTTCATCGATGTGGTCATGTCAGTCAGTGAGCTGGTCGCCGATCAGGGCCAGGTTCTGAATCGCCGCCAGCCCCCACTGCGCGGTGTCATTGGTGCTGATCCAGGGCGCCTCGTCCACCGGGTTCAGCGCCAGCGGGCCGGCGATGCGCGTGGTCTTYAGCGTCTTGTGGCCGCGCGGATCGTCGGCCAGGAACTCGCGCCAGGCGCGCTGGGCCAGGGCCTTGTCCTGCTTGCTCTTGGCCGCGTAGGCGCTCAGACGCGAATGGCCCACGCTCAGCACCGTGCCGCCGCCGTGCGGCGCGCCCAGCGCCTTGACCTGCTGGTCGCGCGGCGCGTTGTAGAGCTCGCAATACTGCAGCCAGGCCTGCTTGAACTCGGGCTCATCGATCAGCTCCACCAGTTCGGCCATCATCTCCACAGCACCAAAGACGGCGCTCAGGTGGCTGGCGCTGAGCTTGTCGCCGCTGACGTTGTGAAAGGCGCCTTCGTTCGGCCCCGTGGGCTCGTAGCCACCGCTGCCGGTGAAGAAGCCGTGGGGCATGGCGGCGATGCCCTGCATGCCGCGCAGCAGCTTGTTGCGCCAGCGCACATCGCCGGTGCGCTCCCACTCGGTCAGCACGTTGGCGACGACCGAGCCCCAGTCCGTGCCGAAGCCGATGCGCGCCGGCCAGGGGCCCTTGTCCACGCGGCCGGCGATCTTGCGCACGGGGTCGACCTCATCCATCTTGGTGTCGGCGCTGAGCACCTCGCGCATGACGTCGCCGATGCGCTCGTCGGCCGTCAGGTAGTAGTAGAAGCGGCGGTAGGCCGCCGTGGAGATGCGMGCCTGCTTGGCGCTGCAGCCCCAGTGCTGCACGTTGTGCCGCGTGCCCAGGCCCTGGAAGCGGCCGGCGTGATAGATGTCGACCTCGCTGGTGTGGCGCACCATGGCCTCGGCGAAGCGGAAGATGTCGGCGCGGCCACTGCGCAGGTAGGCGTACCAGAGCCACAGGTCGGGCGACAGCTCCGAGTTGTCCCAGGCAAAGCCGCCGACGTCGTAACGC
>NZ_JBFULE010000339.1:0-5593 GCF_056400485.1 Roseateles sp. P5_B10 | reverse complement strand
CAGCGCACCCAGCATGACCTGCGACGTCGAGCTCTTGGGAATGAAGCCCATCGCACCCGCATCGAGCACGGCAAGCACCGTGTCCTTGTCATCGGCCGAGGACATCACGACGACCGGCACCTCAGGATGATCACGCCGCAGCCGGCCCAGGCCCTCGAGGCCAGACAGCCCTGGCAGGCCGAGGTCGATCATGACCAGATCGGCGTCGCCGCGCTCGGCAAGCACCGCAAAGGCCTCCTCGCAACTGCCCGCCTCCCAGGTTTCAAGCGCCTCCACCAGCGGCTTCAACAGCAGCGCCACGCCCTCACGGAACAAGGGGTGGTCATCGATCAACAGAATCTTCATGGGCAGTCTCCCTGCTGGGCCGGATGGTATCGGCGCGCATCACTCCCCGCACGGGGCCGGGGGCAGCCTTTTGGCTTGGTCCAATGGCCTATGCACAAGACCGACCGGCCATGTACTTCTCGGCAATGGTGCAGATGCATGGCACTCACCAAACTTGATGACATCAGACGGCGTCGTCGCGCCGCAGAGGCTCAGGGAGATCATCATGCTGCCAACCGCTTCCATCTCATCGCAGGAACGCCCGGTTCTTGACGCCAACCCGCGACAGGTGCTCGGCGCCCTTCCCCAGCCACTGCTGGTGGTGCTGCCGGACCGGCGCGTACTGTTTGCCAACACGAGCGCCGAACACCTGGTGGCCGAAGGCTTGTGGCAGTCCCGCTGCGATCACCTGATGAGCCTGGGGCAACTCGACGCCTCGCACCTGGAGGATCTGCTGGCCCTGGCCGCCGCAGGGTCGTCGTCGCGCAAGGGACTGTGGTTCGCTCCCGGACTGACGACGGGCTGGCTGCATGCCGCGCCGCTGGCGCCGCCCATTGCGGGGGCTTCCGGTTGGCCGGAGCGCAGCATCCTGCTCGCCATCTATCTGGACCAGCCGGCGCTGACCCAGGCGGCGCGCATCGACGCGTTGACACGCCAATTCCGCCTCAGCCAGGCCGAGCGTCATGTGCTGCTGCTGCTGGCCGACGGCGAACCGGTGGATGCCACTTCGCGTCATCTCGGCCTGTGCGTGAGCACCGTGCGCAGCCATGTGCGCAACCTGCTTGGCAAGACGCAGGCGCCTACCCTGATGCAACTGCTGCGCTGGACAGGCAGCGCGCAGGCGCTGCCGCACTGACGCCGCTACAGGATGAAGCGGCTCAAGTCCTCGTTCGCTGCCAGCGCCGCCAGCTTGGCGTCGACCGCCGCCGCATCGAGCGACACGGTCTGACCCGCATTGCGCGGCGCATCGAAACTGATCTCGTCGAGCAGCCTCTCCATCACCGTCGCCAGCCGGCGCGCGCCGATGTTCTCCGTACGCTCATTGACCTCGAAGGCGATCTCCGCAAGGCGGCGGATGGCGCCTTGCTGCAGGTCCAGCGTGACACCCTCGGTGGCGAGCAGGGCCTGGTACTGCTTGACGAGGCTGGCGTGGGTGCTGGTCAGGATGGCTTCGAAGTCAGAGACCGACAACGAATCCAGCTCGACGCGGATGGGCAGGCGGCCCTGCAACTCGGGGATGAGGTCGCTGGGTTTGGCCAGGTGGAAGGCGCCGCTGGCGATGAAGAGGATGTGGTCGGTCCTCACCAGGCCGTATTTGGTCGACACCGTCGTGCCTTCGACCAACGGCAGCAGATCGCGCTGCACGCCCTGGCGCGAGACCTCGGCGCCACCGTGTTCGTTGCGCGATGCCACCTTGTCGATCTCGTCGATGAAGACGATGCCCATCTCCTGGGCATTGGCCAGCGCCGCGGCGCGGATCTCCTCCTCGTTGACGAGCTTGGCCGCTTCCTCTTCGATGAGCAGCCTCATCGCTTCGGCGACCTTGAGCTTGCGCGTCTTCTTCTGAGTGCCGCCGAACTGGCTGAACATGCCCTTCAGTTGTTCGGCCATGTCCTCCATGCCTGGCTGGTTGCCGAAGGGGCCGAGCACTTCCATCGTGGGCCTGGGGGCGAGCAGGTCGAGCTCGATGTCCTTGTCGTCGAGCTGGCCCTCGCGCAGGCGCTTGCGCAGGGTCTGGCGCGTCGCGTTGTCTCCGTCCTGCGAGCTCGGGCTGCCCGGCAACAGTATCTGCAGGATGCGCTCCTCGGCGGCGTCCTCGGCGCGCGTCTGGCAGCGGCGCATGGCCCCCTCGCGCTCCTGCTTTACGGCGACCTCGATGAGGTCACGAATGATGGAGTCCACGTCCTTGCCGACATAGCCGACCTCGGTGAACTTGGTCGCCTCGACCTTGATGAAGGGCGCGCCGGCCAGTTTGGCCAGGCGGCGGGCGATCTCGGTCTTGCCGACGCCGGTCGGGCCGATCATCAGGATGTTCTTGGGCGTGATCTCGCCGCGCAGCTTCTCGTCGACCTGCTGGCGGCGCCAGCGGTTGCGCATCGCGATGGCGACGGCGCGCTTGGCGGCCTGCTGGCCGACGATGTGGCGGTCCAGCTCGGAGACGATTTCCTGAGGGGTCATCGAACTCATTCAAGCACCTCGAGGGTGTGATTCTGGTTGGTGTAGATGCAGATCTCGCCGGCAATCTCGAGCGAGCGCTTGACGATGTCTGACGCGCTCAAATCGGTGTGCGCCAGCAAGGCCTTGGCGGCGGCCTGGGCGTAGGCGCCGCCAGAGCCGATGGCGACGATGCCCTGCTCGGGCTCCAGCACATCGCCGTTGCCGGTGATGATCAGCGACGCGGTCTTGTCAGCCACGGCCAGCATGGCTTCCAGCCGGCGCAGCACGCGGTCGGTGCGCCAGTCACGCGTCAGCTCGACCGCCGCGCGCACCAGGTGGCCCTGGTGCTTTTCCAGCTTGGCCTCGAAACGTTCGAACAGCGTGAAGGCATCCGCCGTGGCACCCGCGAAGCCCGCCAGGACCTGGTCACGGTAGAGCTTGCGCACTTTGCGCGCGCTGGCCTTGACGACGATGTTGCCCAGGGTCACCTGGCCATCGCCGCCGATGGCGACCTGCCAGCCGGTGGGCGTCTGGCGGCGCACTGAAACGATGGTGGTGCCGTGATAGACGGCAGAAGATTCTGAAGACATAGGCCGTCCCAGTTGAGGTTCAGCCGCGGTTTCGCAAGGTCGGCCGCGGCCGCGGGATCAGTTGATCCGCACCTTGACCTTGGCATGCTCGTTGATGCCCATCGCGCCGAAAAACAGCGCGACCAGCCGGTGGGCGTCGGTGAAGACGACCATGCGGTTCTCGGTCCGGCGCTGCAGCACCCAGTTCAACAGGTCGCCGGCGGCCATGAAGTCCAGCCGGATCAGCTTGGTGCAGGAGATGTTGATGATGCTCGCGTCGCCGACCTCGGTGGACAGCGTGCGCAGGCTGTCGGAGATATCGCCGCTCATCTGGCCCATCAATTCGAGCTGGGCCAGGCTGGCCTCGGCAACGCTCGTGTCGAGGAAGGTCGACTGCGCCTCGCTCTGCATCGAGCTCGTGGCCGGGCTGTTGGTCGACGAGCCTTCGCCGCCGATGCGCACGCGGCACTTGGCGCGCTCCCAGGACGGCGGCGAGACCTCGTAGGTCACGCAGTAGTCGATGGCGGCCTCGTCGAACTGATCGGGTCGGTTGGCCAGGCGCAACGCTTCCAGCCGCAGCATCCAGAGCACCGGGTCGGTGTCGCGTTCGCCCACTGGCGCCAGCTCCTTGAGCTGGTTCAGGAAGCGGTCGCCGCCCACCCATCGCTGGTCGACCTGCTGCTGGGCCCAGACCCGAAACAGCTGGCGCATCTGGATGGCGGCCTCGATCTCGATCTCTTCCAGCGGGCCCCAGTCGAAGACCCAAGGCATGGGCAGGGTCTCGCTGCGCTTTTGCAGCAGCGTCACATCCTCGGCTCTCACGGTGGAGGGCGCCGTCCAGCTGACCTGGCTGGCCTTGGCCATGGGCGAGCGGTTGGACTGGCGTGTCGATTCGGCCACCAGCTTGGGCATGGAGAACCACTGCGGTGCCGACAGGCCGAACTGCTGGGCGTACTCGACGGCCAGCGCCTCGAACTTGCCCTGGGCGCCGGTGGCGCGGTAGTGGTCGAACAGCACCAGCCAGGTCTCGCCGTGCAGATTGCGGCTGCCGCCCGGGCGCACGAGCTCGGTCAGGGCACGCTCGCTGTTCTCRTAGTCGGCGTTCGCAAAGGCGATGACTGCCTCGTCGAGCTCGGGGTCGTGCACGACCTCCTGCACCTCGACATCGGGCGTGGATTCGGCCAGCGTGAAGGACAGCGGCATGTCCAGCGGCGGCAGGTCGGGCAGGCGGCTGGGCGGCGAGTCGGACAGCGGCGGGATGGCCGCGCCCATGGTCACGGCAGCCGGCGGCGTCGGCGCCTGCAGGCGCTGCACCTCACGCGGCGTCGAGAACTCGCTGACCCGGCCGCCGTTGGCCTCGGCAGGCGACGGCGTCGCGACGGAGGACGAGAAGGCCACCGGCCGCGTGCTGGTGTCGAAGAACCCGGGCTGCTGCTTGGGCACAGCCTGCGTCGTCGCAAAGCTCTCGCCCACCATCTGCTGCTCGATCTCGTCGATCTTGGCTTTCACGCCCAGATCGATCTTGGAATTGGGCTCGCTGATGCGCTCGTCGTCGCCCATCCGGGACGGCGACGAGGCCAGGGCCGCGAGCTGCTCAGGTGTCAGGCCTTCGCGGCGGATGCGGCGCAGCATGTCGAGCTCGCGCTTGCGCACGAAATCGTTGCGGCGCTTGCGCTCCACCATCGCACGCAGTTCGGCCTTGGCAAGATCGCCCTCGGGGTCGTCCTGGCGCGAATTGATCTCGGCCCAGTCCGTCGTGGGGTTGGCCACGAAGCGCGCCACCTTGCGGAAGAAGCTGTCGCCTTCCTTCGGGTCTGCGGGCTTGGATTCGGACATGTCTGGACTATGCCTCGTGGAAACGAACGGGTGTCAGCGACCCACGGGCCGAGCGCCGGGCCGCTCCCAAGCCGGCCCGCCCAGGTGATGTGCTTGCGGCTCAACGCCGCAAGCATCGCCGTCCCCTCGGGGGACCGGCCAAGGTTCACCTTGGACGAGGGGCTCCATTCAGTCCCCGAACATTTTTTGCTTGAGCTCGCGGCGCTGCTGCGCTTCGAGCGACAGCGTGGCCGTCGGGCGGGCGATGAGGCGGCCCAGGCCAATGGGCTCGCCGGTCTCGTCGCAGTAGCCGTACTCGCCGGTGTCCAGGCGCGCGATGGATTGCACGATCTTCTTCAGCAGCTTGCGCTCGCGGTCACGGGTGCGCAGCTCCAGGGCGTGTTCTTCCTCGATCGTGGCGCGGTCGGCCGGATCGGGGACGATGGTCGTGTCCTCGCGCAGATGCTCGGTCGTCTCGCCCGCGTTGGACAGCACGCCGTCCTTCAGCTCGGTCAGCTTGGCGCGGAAGAACTCGATCTGCTTCGCGTTCATGTACTCCGAGTCCGGCATGGCCAGCACCTCGGCGTCCGTCAGCTCGGCGCCCGATTTGGTCTTCCAGGCGTTGACCAGCTTGGGGTCGCCTTTGGCGGCCACGCGAGGCGTCTCGTCGACATGGCCAGCGCCACGCACGGGGGGCTTGGGCGGAGCGAACCGGTCGGCGAACCGGT
>NZ_JBFULE010000338.1:0-5607 GCF_056400485.1 Roseateles sp. P5_B10 | reverse complement strand
AGGATGTCCAGCTCGCGCGCCGCGTCGGCCATCGCCTTCAGCCAGCCTGGCGGCGGCACGATGACGCCGCCGGAACCCTGGATGGGCTCGCAGAAGAAGGCGGCGACGTTCTCCGCGCCAAGCTCGGCGACCTTGGTGCGCAGCGAGGTGACGGAGGCGGCGATCAGCGCCTGCGCGTCGGCGCCGTTCTCATGGCGGTAGGGGTTGGGTGACGGGATGTGGTGCTGCGTGGCCAACGGCAGGTCGAAGCCGCGGTGGAAGACCGGCAGCGCGGTCAGCCCCGCGCCGGTCGAGGACGAGCCGTGATAGCCCCGCTGCAGCGCGATGAAGTGCTTCTTGGTGGGCCGGCCGGTGTTGTTGTAGTACTGGACGATGAAGCGCACGGCGGCGTCGACCGATTCCGAGCCGCCCAGCGTCAGGTAAGCGCGGGTCAGCGAGGCCGGCGTGATCTCGACCAGCTTGGCCGCCAGGCGAATGGCCGGCTCGCTGGCGAAATGGAAGTAGCCGGTCGCATAGGGCAGGCGGCGCATCTGCTCGACGGCGGCCTGCACGACGCTCTCCTGGCCGTAGCCGACGTTGACGCACCACAGGCCCGCGAAGGCGTCGAGCAGTTCGCGCCCCTGGGCATCCTGCAGCCAGACGCCGTGGCCTGAGCTCAGCACCATCGGGCCGCGCTCCTCGTGCCGGCGCCACGGTGCCACGGGGTGGATGAGATGCGCGCGGTCCAGGCCGGCCAGCGCAGCGTGCTGTTCCGGGGTGGTGATGGCGGCTCGGGCGGCGGTTTGGGCGAGGGGGAGGGCGGTCATGAGCAGCGTGTTGCAGTGGATGGCTGACGCTCAGTTTGGGCGTTCGGCCTCGCCGGTGCGTGCTGCATTGGCCGCTCGCGGCAGCGTCTTGCGCTGAACTGAGGGCCGTCACGGCAGAAGCTGCCGCTCGCGTTCAATAGCCTTTGCCGCGGTCCACCAGGCCCACCAGCGGCAGGCCCGCTTCGAAGCGCCGCAGGTTGTCCAGCACCACCGCAGCCGCGGTATCCGGCTGCGTCATGCTGGCGATGTGCGGCGTGATCTGCACGCGCGGATGGCGCCACAGCGGGTCGTCCGCCGGCAGGGGCTCAGGGTCGGTCACGTCGAGCACGGCTTCACCGAGGCGACCATCGTCGAGGGCGCGCAACAGGTCCGCGCTCACCAGCTGCGGGCCGCGGCCGACGTGAACCAGCGCCGCGCCGCGCGGCAGCACGTCGAACAAAGTGCTGTTCAGCAGGCCGCGCGTCGCGTCGGTCAGCGGCAGCAGGCAGACGAGGATGTCGCTGCGGCGCAGGAAATCCGTCCGCTCCGCCTCGCCGGCAAAGCACCGCAAGCCGTCAATGCTGCGCGGGCTGCGGCTCCAGCCGGCACAGTCGAAGCCCAGGCCACGCAGCGCCTGTAGCACGGCTTCGCCCAGCGAGCCCAACCCCAGCACGCCGACGCGGCACTGCGCTGCGGTGCGCACCGGCAGCGGCCGCCACTGCGCTTGAGCCTGCTGGCGCCGGTAGGCGGGCATGTCGCGGTGCAGGTCCAGCACGGCATGCAGCACGTACTCCACCATGCCCTGCACGATGCCGGGTTCGACCATGCGCACCAGCGAGACGGTCGGCGGCAACGCGGCGAGGTTGAACTGATCCACGCCGGCGCCGGTCGAGAACAGCAGCTTCAGGTTCGGGAAGCGCTGGGCCAGCTGCTCGGGCTGCTGCCAGGTGGCGAGGTATTGAACTTGGGCTGGATCGCCCACGTCCGGCCAGAGCCGGAAGTCCAGTGTTGGCGCGTCGCGGCGGAACAGTTCGCCCCAGCGCCGGCCGCGCTCGGCGTCAGCCATGTAGAGGAAGGTGGCCATCGGTGCTTCAGCCCAGGGCCTGCGTGACGATGGCGTAGCTCTTGGGCGCACCCGGCGCCGCCGGCTGCGCGGTCGGGCCGCGCTCCATCATCACCGGCGCGTCGACGCGCAGCAGGCCCATCGCTTCCAGCCATTCGGCCAGGCCGCTGTCCAGGTCGATGTCGACGCGCGTGAAGCGGCCGGCGTTGGTGCCGGCCAGGTGGGCAATGAGGGCCTTGGCGCCTTCATCGTCCGGCGCGACGACCGGCCCGATGGCGTGGCCGCGGCCGAAGCGACGCAGCAGGCCGAAGCCGCGCACCGTGCCGCCGTCGTCCAGCACGACGGTGGACTCCGCCTCGGCCAGCAGTTCATCCATCAATGCGTCGCGCGGCATGCCGCAGGCCTGGGCGTCGAGCGCCTTCAACACCGGCGCATCGGAAGCGCCTGCCGGCCGCAGACGCCAGCCGCTGTCCAGGGCCACCAGTGGCGCAGGTTGCGCGATGCCCTGGTGCTGGCGCAGCTCGCCGACGCGCACGAAGCCCAGGCGCTCGTAGAGGCCGCGCCCTTCGAGCGTGGCGTTGAGCCGAACGCGGCAATCCTGCAGCCCGTCGAGCACCGCGCTCATCAGGCGGTGGCCGATGCGCCGGCCCTGCTGCGCCGGCGCGACGATGACCAGGCCGATGGTCGCGTCCTGCGCCCCCCAGCGAAAGCGCAGGGCGGTGCCGACGATCTCGCCGTCGCGCTCGGCGACGACGCCCTCGGCGTGGTGGAAGACCTGCTTCCAGTCGGCCAGGCGGTGGGGCCAGCGCAGCGTGTCGGACAGGTCGTGAGCGGCCGCAAGATCGGCGGCACTCATCTTGCGCAGCCGCACGCCGTCGTCGGCGGGAGCTGCATTCGTGTTGGCGGGGGCACCCATGTGGCGGGGTCTCCTGAAGGGCAAGGGGTTGCCGATGTTGCGGCCTTTCGCGGGTGCCGCGCCAGCCCAAATACGACCCGCCACCCATTTCGGCAGCTTGCGCTGTGAGGCCTGCCGCGCACGGCATTCAATGCTGCGGCGGGCCAGTCTGCGACCACAAATTTCGCGGCGGCGTCCCTACCATCAGCGCCCATTCACCCATGACATCGCAGGTCAATCGCATGCAAGTCGCCCAGCCGCATTCGCCAATGCCCGCCCGGACCCCAGGGTTGCTCAAGGCCGATTCGCGGTCCCGCATTTGCGCCACCGGCTGGTGCCTTCAGGGTTCCATTGAAGGGCGCTCGTCCCCGTCCAAGTGCACGCCGCAGGGCATGCCGCCGAGCCGCCTTCGAACGGCAGTTTCAGCGCCTGCGACAGCCCGTTTTCCCCACAAACCACTTCACTGCACATGCTGCAATGAAGTCCTGATGACAACCCACTGAGCGAGACGCGCAACATGAGCATCCGACCCAAGTACATCACCTTCGATTGCTACGGCACCCTGACCCGCTTCCGCATGGCGGAGATCACACGGGATATCTTCTTCGACCGCGTGCCGGCCGAGCGCATGGAGCAGTTCATCGCCGACTTCACGGCCTACCGTTTCGACGAAGTGCTGGGCGACTGGCAACCGTACGACGTGGTGCTGAAGAACGCGGTGCGCCGGCTGTGCCGCAAGTGGAAGCTGCAGTACCTTGACGCCGAGGCGCAGCGCTACGTCGATGCCGTGCCCACCTGGGGGCCGCACGACGACGTGCCCGCAGGCCTGGCCAAGGTCGCCAAGGAAATCCCGCTCGTGATCCTGTCCAACGCGATGGACCATCAGATCCAGTCCAACGTCGCCATGCTCGGCGCACCCTTCCACCGGGTCTACACCGCCCAGCAAGCCCAGGCCTACAAGCCGCGGCTGAAGGCCTTCGAGTACATGATCGATTCGCTCGGCTGCAACCCCGAGGACCTGCTCCATGTGTCGTCGAGCCTGCGCTACGACCTGATGTCGGCCGACGACATCGGCATCGTCAACAAGGTCTTCGTCAACCGCGGCCATGGCCCCGGCTGCCCGGCCTACCGCTACACCGAGATCGCCGACATCGGCGGCCTGGCCGGCGTGGTCGGTCTCTGAACGTCGATAGCGGCCAGGCCATGAAACTCGATACCTACTGGACCGACAGCGTGCCGGCGTTCGTGCCGGCGGCGCGCGAGCTGCCGCAGCGCGTGGACGTCGCCATCGTGGGCGGCGGCTTCAGCGGCCTGTCCGCCGCCCTGGCGCTGGCCAAGCGCGGTGCCACGGTGGCCGTGCTGGAGGCCGGTGCGCGCGTCGCGTCCGAAGCCTCGGGGCGCAATGGCGGCCATGTGAACAACGGCCTGGCGGTCGACTATGCGGAAGCCGCCGCGCGCCATGGCGCCACGCGGGCAGCCGCCTGGTACCGCGCCTACGACGACGCCGTCGACGCCGTGGCGCAGCTGGTTCAGCAGGAAGGCATCGCCTGCGATTTCAGCCGCACCGGCAAGCTCAAGCTGGCGACACGGCCGGCGCAGCTGGAGGCGCTGCGGCGCAGCGTGGAACGCCTGCATGCCGACGGTGTCGACACCGACACCGAGATCCTCGATGAGGCCACCGTGCGTGCCGAGGTGCAGAGCGAGCGTTTCCACGGCGGCATGCTCTACAGGCGCAGCGGCCAGATGCACATGGGCCGCTTCGCCAACGGCCTGGCCGAAGCCGCCGAGCGCCAGGGCGCGGGCATCTTCACCGGCACCTGCGTGCAGCGGATTGAGCGCACCCACGGCCACGCCCACCGCCTGCACACCACGCGCGGCACCGTGGCGGCCGACCAGGTGCTGCTGGCCACCGGGGCTTCGCGCCACGGCGGCTACCGCAGCTTCGGCTGGCTGCGCCGGCGCATCGTGCCCATCGGCAGCTTCATCGTCGTGACCGAGCCGCTCGGCGCGGAGCGCGCGGCCGCGCTGCTGGCGGCGCGCCGCACCTACACGACGGTGGCCAACATCCACCACTACTTCCGGCTGACGGCCGACCACCGGCTGGTCTTCGGCGGCCGCGCTCGCTTCGCCATCAGCAGTCCGCAGCAGGACGCCGCCAGCGGCGAGGTCCTGCGCGCCGGCCTGCTGGAGACCTTCCCCCAACTGGCCGGCGTGCGGCTGGACTACTGCTGGGGCGGCCTCGTCGACATGACGCAGGACCGCCTGCCCCATGCCGGCGAGCGCGACGGCCTGTACTACACGATGGGCTACAGCGGCCACGGCACGCAGATGTCGGTGCTGATGGGCCAGCGCATGGCCGCGCTGATGGGCGGTGATGCGGCCGCCAACCCGTGGGCGGACCGTGCCTGGCCGGCCATTCCCGGCCATGTCGGCCCGCCCTGGTTCCTGCCCGCCGTCGGCCTGTACTACCGGCTGAAGGATCGCCTCGCCTAGCCTGGAGCGGGCGGCTCTCCCAAGACCCGCCCCGAACTCGTCAACCCCATAGAACACTGAACGAGAAACACACCATGAGCCATCGCCAACCCCTCGAAGCCCTTGTCGGCCCGCACGACAGCCAGCGCTTGTTCGAAGCGCTGAAACGCGGCGCCAGCCGCCGCGACATCCTCGGCCTGCTCGTTGGCGCCGGCATGCAGGCGGGCCTCGCCGGCACGCTGGCCGGCACGGCGATGACGGCCCATGCGCAGGCGCCCAGACGCGGTGGCAAGCTGCGCGTGGCCGGCGCCACGGCCGCGGCCAGTGACACGCTGGACCCGGCCAAGCAGTCCAACCAGGCCGACTACTCGCGCTGCAACATGCTCTACAAC
>NZ_JBFULE010000337.1:0-5607 GCF_056400485.1 Roseateles sp. P5_B10 | reverse complement strand
GCTGTCGCCCATGCCGTCAAAGTGAAAACCTCCTTCGGCAGCTTCAACGCTCCCGAGGGCGTGTCAGTGGTCAATCGCGAGGAGAAGCCCGACAAGGCCGGCAGGCCCACGGGGCTGGCGGTCTATTCGCGCACCGACGATCCCAGGGCCGTCTTCATCGTCTTGTGGAACTATGCCGAGCCCGATCCGGCCAAGCCCTACGACCCGCTGGACGGCGCGGTCAAGATCGGCAACCCCTTCGACAAGAAGCTGACCCGCGATGCCGCCAAGCCGGTGCTGGTGGGCGGCGTGGAAGGCGGACGCTACGAGGGCAAGCTGCCCAACGACCTGCGGGCCGTCAGCTATGTGGCCGTGAAGGGGGGCTATCGCCTCATCGTGCTGTTGAAGGCGCCGCCGGAGAGCCCCTACAAGGAGCTGTCCGACGCCTTCGCTCGGGGCGTCGAAGGGTTTGCCTGGGCGGTGCCCCTGCCCGAGCAGGCGGCCTCGGCACCGTCGCAGTGAAGCGGCCGCCTGGGCGCTGACGAACTGTTTCTTGCGCCAGGGCGCTGCAAAGATGCGTAGCATGGCGGCGGCTTTTCGATCGTGCCGGTCGTCCGCCGCATTGCGCAGGCGGCCACGGCGAAACAGCCGCGCCAGGAGGAACCGTGGTCGCCATCCGCCTGCCGCTGCGCATGCTTTGCACCGTCCTGGCTGCGATGGCGTTGGATGCCGGCGCCGCGGGCGCGCTGCCCTCCACGCTGCGGCTGGCCAGGCTGGATGGCGTACCCGATCAGCGCATAGGCAGCGAAATCCTCAAAGTCGCCTATGCGCGGCTGGGCATCGACCTGCAGTTCGTCGCCGTGCCGGCCCTGCGCTCGCTGCTCGAGTCCAGCGAGGGGCGTCTTGATGGCGAGGTCCAGCGCATCCTGAACGTCGAGGCGCAGTACCCGACGTTGCTGGCGGTCCGGCCCTCGATCAACTACATCGAGCCGGCCGCCTTCGTGAAGAAACTCGATTTCAAGATCCAGGGCTGGCCCTCCATTGCGGCCTACCAGGTCGGCATCGTGCGCGGCGTGGGCTCCTCCGAGGCGGGAACCCAGGGCATGGCCCGCGTGACGGCAGTCCCTTCGATGGAAGCCCTCATGCGCATGGTCGCCGCGGAGCGCATCGATGTGGCCGTCAACGACCGCCTGAGCGGCATGCTCATCCTTCAACAGCTGGGGCTGCAAGGCGAAGTGCACCCGCTCGATCCGCCGCTGCAGCACATCCCGCTCTACCACTTCCTGCATGTGCGGCATGCGGAGTTGCTGCCGCGGGTCGAGGAAACCCTGCGCGGCATGGCGGCCAGCGGCGAGCTGGAGCAGATTCGCTCACGCGCCGTGAAAAGGATCGTCGAGGAGTACGAAAGACGCGCCTTGCCCTGACGCCGCGCTCGCACCGTCGTCCGCGGCGACACTGCGACCGGTCCAGACGCCGATCCACCGCATGCCCTGCACGCCGTTCCACCTCCGCCCCATCCCGAAGCTCTGCCTAACCCTGTGCCTGTGCGCAGGAGGCGCCGCTGCCCAACTGCCCGAGCCCACCGAGCTGCGCCGCAATGACGCGCTGCTGACCCTCGAATACCAGACCGTCAAGGTGCCGGGCGACCGGCCCATCGACCTGCTCGGTTTCCATGCCTACCAGAAGGTGCTTGAGGGCGTCTACGTGGGCGGCGGCTTCTATGCGCCGCTTGTCAGGGGTGCCTATGGCGGCTTCGTGGCCGCGGACCTGGGCGTGCACCTCAGGCGCCCGTTGGCCGGGCCGGTATTCGCGATGGCGGGCCTGTCGGCCGGCGGCGGCGGCGGCGGGCGCAGCGTCGAGCACAGCAAGCTGCTGTCGGGCAGCGGCGGCTTTGCCAAGGGCTATGCGGGCCTCGGCTATGACTTCGGCGAGTTCACGCTGGGCGCCACGGTCTCGCGCCTGAAGTTCCGCCAGGCCATCATCGACGGTACCCAGGCCAGCCTGCTGCTGGAGGTGCCCTTCAGCTACCTCACGGGGCCGTTCTCCGGCCACGGCCAGCCCTTGCCGGCCGTGGACGACCACCGTGCTGGCGCGGAGATGGGCGAGAACATGTTGACGCTGTCCCTGGACAACTACCGGCAGCGGTCGCCCCAGGGGTCGAACAGGAACACGGTGCGGCTGGCCGACCTGCAGTACGCGCATTTCTTCGCCGCCGACAGCTACTGGTTCGCCGCCCTGGGCATGGGCTACAGCGGCCTGCCCCTGTACAACCAGTTGTTGGGCGGGGTGGGCCAGCGCTGGCGCGTCGCACCCGACATCACGCTGTACGGGCAGCTGGGCCTGGGCTCGGGCGGTTATTCATCGGACGTGATCGACACCAGCTCCGGCCTGCTGGTCTATCCCAAGCTGGCTGCCGAGTATTCGCTGACGCGCGACCTGGGTCTGGCGCTCTCTGTCGGATACATGACGGCACCCAAAGGCAGCTCGCGCAACCAGACCTGGGGCCTGAGCCTGACGCACCACTTGCGTTCCGGCCGCAGCGCCGAGGCACCCGGCCCGGCCCGTTGGCAGGGCCTGCGCCTGTCGGTGCTGCACCAGACGGACCTGCACCTGAGCTACCGGGACACCGACCGCCCCTCAGTGCAGATGCTGGGCCTGCAGCTCGACATCCCCGTTGGCCAGCGCTGGTATCTGCCGCTGCAGGCCTCGGCGGCCTACAACGCCTATCTGGGCTACCCAGGCTATGCCGAGATCCTCGGCGGCGTGGGCGTGCAGACCCTGGCGGGGCCCGATGAGCGCCTGCAGGCCTTCGGCCAGCTGATGGCTGGTGCCAATGTGCATGGCAAGGCTGCCAAGGCCAGCGCGGGTGTGCGCTGGCTGCTGGACGAACAACTGGCCCTGAGTCTGAGCGTGGGGCGCATCGAGGCTCGCAGCGCCGGCGGCGGGCAGTTCAAGGCCGACAACGTGGCCTTGGGCCTGGATTACCGCTTCTCGGTTCCGACGCGTTAGAGATTGATCCGATCGCCTGCCGCATCGAACCACATCGTCTTCGTGGCATCGAAACCGAAGCGGACCTTGGCGCCGTCCTCCACCTCGGGCTGGCCTGGCAGCACGGCAGACACGGTCGAGCCGGCGCAGCTCAGCCACACCACATGCTGGTTGCCCAGCGGCTCAACGAGCTGGATCTCGGCGGCGAAAGGCTGTCCAGCGCCCAGACTCACGTTCTCGGGCCGCACGGCCAGCGTCAGCACCTCTCCCTGCTTGCGCGAGGCCAGTGCCGCCGGCAGCGGCAGGTTCAGCGCCGGCGACACGAACAAGCCGCCTTCGCCCACCTGACCCTCGATGCGGTTGATAGCCGGCGAGCCGACGAAGCCCGCCACTCGCAGGTTGTTCGGCCTCTCGTAGACCTCGGCCGGTGTGCCGATCTGCTGGATGACGCCCTGGTGCATGACGACGATGCGTGTGGCCAGCGTCATCGCCTCGACCTGGTCGTGGGTCACGTAGATCATGGTGTTGCCCAGGCGGCTGTGCAGCAGCTTGAGCTCGCGGCGCAAGTCGGTGCGCAGCTTGGCGTCGAGGTTGGACAGCGGCTCGTCCAGCAGCAGCACCTTGGCCTCGCGCACCACCGCGCGGCCGATGGCCACGCGCTGGCGCTGGCCGCCGGACAGCTGGCCGGGCCGGCGCTCCAGCAGCGCGGTCAGCTGCAGCATGTCGGCCGCGGCGGCTACGCGCTTTTCCAGCTCGGCCTTGGGTGTCTTGGCCATCTTCAGCGGGAAGGCGAGGTTCTCCTTCACGGTCATCGTCGGGTACAGCGCATAGCTCTGGAACACCATGCCGACGCCGCGCTGGCTGGGCTCGGCGCGGGTCATGTCCTGCTCGCCGATCTGGATGCTGCCGCCGCTGACCTGGTTCAGCCCGGCGATGGTGTGCAGCAGCGTCGACTTGCCGCAGCCCGAGGGCCCCAGCAGCACGAGGAACTCGCCGCTGTTGACGTCAAGGTCCAGCCCCTTGATGACTTCATGGTTGCCGAAGCGGATGCTGAGGTCCTGGATGTGTACGCGGGTCAAGGTCGTCTCCGGTTGTCGTTGTCGTCTGTGTTCTGCAAGACCCTGGCGAGGGTCTGTTGCACCGTCTGCACGGGGATGTCGCGGTTCCAATAGTCGCTGACCGCGCGTTCGAGCGCCGTCAGCTGCGCCGGTGCGAGCAGCAATTCCGTGTTGCCGACCAGTCGGCCGGCATCGCGCAGCGCCGCAGCGCCGGCCTGGGCGCAGACGTCCAGCGTGCGGGTGTCGAGGTCGGTGCGCACCGGTACCGAGCCCTTGCGGGCGCTGAAGGCGAGTTGGGTGGCGGGCGCAGTGGCGACGCGGGCCAGCAGGGCCTGGGCTGGCCGGGCGCTGCCGTCCCTGTCCTTGGGAAAGACCAGCACGTCACCGCTGACGATGTAGGTCGAGCGCGGGCTTAAGCCCGGCGTGCAGCCATAGTCGCGGCCCGGTTGCTGGCCGGCCTGGGCGAATTCGCCCTTGGCCCAGTCGCCCATGAACTGCAGCCCCGCGCGGCCGCTGACGAGCAGGGCCGTCGTGTCAGCCCAGCTGCGCCCGGGCGAGCCCGGGTCCACATAACGGCGCAGCTTCTTGTAGCTCAGCAGCACCTGGCGCAGCGCCTCGCCCTGCACGGCCGCGGCATCGCGGTCACGCAGCACGGCCAGATACAGGTCGCGTCCGCCCTGGTTGGCCAGCAGCGCGATGAAGAGGTTGAGGTCCTGCCAGGACTGCCCGCCGTGGGCCAGCGGGATCAGCCCGGCGGCTTGCAGCTTGTCCAGCGTGGCGAAGAGCTCGTCCATGCTGCGCGGCTCGGCCTTCACGCCGGCTTTGGCCAGCGCCGCCTTGGAGCTCCACAGCCACACCGGCATGTGGATGCTGACGGGGGCGGCGTAGACATGACCGTCCACCTTCACGGCGTCCAGCAGCACGGCAGGCAGCACCTCGGCCCAGCGGCCCTGGGCGGCCACGTCGTCGATGGCTTGCAACCGGCCTTCGCGCGCCAGCCGCACTAGGGCGAGGGACGGGTTGAACTGCGCCGCCATCGGCGGGTTGCCGGCGGCGACGCGCTCCTGCACGACCGCGCGCGCCTGCTCCGACGCCGTCACCGCCAGTTCGCGCCACTGGCCGCCGGCCGCGCGGTAGGCCTCGGCCAAGGCCTGCTTGGCGGCCGTCTCGCCGGGCGAGATCCACCAATGGACGACGTCCGTCGGCGTCCCGGCCTGGGCCACGGCGGCAAACAGGGACGTGACAAGAAGGACGCAGGCGCGGAGCATCACGGCATCATTACCGAGAGTTAATAAACTTAATATCGTATTAACCACTAGCGCCGACGCCATTAAAGTCTGCCAACCATGAACCTGCTGCTCGCCGAAGACGACGCCCTGCTGGCTGACGCGTTGCAGCAGCAGTTGCTTAACGCCTCATTCAAGGTCGAATGGGCCGAGAACGGCGCCGTGGCCGAGTACCTGTTGCGCAAGCAGGACTTCGACATCGCCATCCTCGACCTCGGCCTGCCCATGGTGGACGGCCTGACCGTGCTCAAGCGCGTTCGCGAGGCCGGCCGCACCCTGCCCATCCTCGTGCTGAC
>NZ_JBFULE010000336.1:0-5625 GCF_056400485.1 Roseateles sp. P5_B10 | reverse complement strand
CGGCCATGCCAGTCGGGAGCCTCATCATGTCTGCAGTCCTCGAACAAGCCCTGGCCGACCAGCTGCCCAGCGTGTCGGCCACCCAGCTCGTGGCGGGTATCCAGAAAGTCGGCCGCACGGTCGCGGCCCATGGCGCGGTGCTGATCACCAAGCATGACCAGCCCGCCTTCGTGCTGATGTCGGTCGAGCGCTACCGCGAAATGCAGCGTGCCGCCGAGCCCGATCTGGGTGCATTAGGCGGCGAGTTCGACGCGATGCTGGCGCGCATGCAGGACCAGGGCGAAGCGCTGGCCGATGCCTTCGCGATGACGCCCGAGGCCATCGGCGCCGTGGCCGTGAAGGCCGCCAAGCCGCGCAAACCCGTTCGCAAGGCCGCCTGAATGAGACGGCCCCTCGCCCAGTTTGGCCTCGCTGGACGCGGGCCAACCTGGTCGGTCCCCCGCGGGGACGGCGATGCTTGCCGGATTGACCGGCAAGCACATCGCCTGACGGGCCGGCTTGGGAGCGGCCCGGCGCTCGGCCCGGTGCCTGTGTCCGGAACGGACTGCTGAATTGCCGGCACGCCTCTACGTGCTCGCTGGCGTCAATGGCGCTGGCAAGAGTTCCCTCGGCGGCGCGGCCATCCAGGCCAGCGGGGCCGAGTTCTTCAATCCCGACATCGCCGCCGCGCGCTTGCGTGAGCAGCAGCCCAGCCTGTCCGCCGAACAGGCCAATGGCCTGGCCTGGACGCTGGGCCGACGCGGCCTGGAGAAGGCGCTGGCCGAAAGCCTGACCTATGCCTTCGAGACGACGCTGGGCGGCACCAGCATGACCCAGTTGCTGCTGGACGGCGCACGGGGTGGTGCCCAGGTGCATGTCTGGTACGCCGGCCTTGCCACGCCTGAACTGCACCTGCGCCGCATCCAGGCACGCGTGGCCGCGGGTGGGCACGACATTCCCGAGGCCAAGGTGCGCGAGCGCTTTGACGCCAGCCGCGGCAATCTCGTCAAGCTGATGCCTCACCTGGCCAGCCTGCGCCTTTATGACAACAGCTTCGAGGCCGACCCGCGCGCCGGCCGCCGGCCCCAGCCCGTGCTGCTGTTGCAGATGCAGTCGGGCCGGGTCGTTGCCCATGCACCGCTGCGCAGCGTGCCCGCCTGGGCCAAACCCCTGCTCGCCGCGGCCCTGCGTTGAATATCATGCCGCCGCGGTTCAACGAGGAGGGGTGATGAAGGTTTTGCTGGTCGATGCTTTTCCGATGGTGCGCGCCGCGCTCACCGGCCTGATCGAGCAGCATTTCGCCGGGGCGCAGGTGCAGGGCGTGGACACTGTTGCCGCCGCGCGCGACGCGCTGGGCCAGGCCATCCCCCGGCTCGTGCTGCTGGACCTGCGCATCGATGGTGGCTTCGAGCTGCTGCAGCAGATCCACGGCGAGCACCTGCTGCTGCCGGTCGTCGTCATCTCCGGCAGCGACGACACCGAGGAGGCCCTGCAGGCTCTGGGTGCCGGCGCCATGGGCTATGTGCCCGAGCGCAGCGACCTGAATACCTTGGTCCAGGCACTGCACCTGGTGCTGGCCGGTGGCACCTATGTGCCGCCGCTCAAGCGTGCGGCTGAACCCGTTGCAGCCACACCGGCCTCGGCTGGCCCCGCGCCAGGCGACTGGGCGGAGCTGCCGCTGACGCCGCGCCAGAAGCATGTGCTGCATCTGCTCACGCAAGGCCTGTCCAACAAGCTGATCGCCCGCGAGCTGGGTGTCAGCGTGGACACCGTGAAGGACCATGTGGCCGCGGTGCTGAGGGCGCTGGGCGTGAACTCGCGCACCCAGGCGGTGGTGGTCGCGACGCAACGCGCGCGTTGACGATGGACGCCGCGGTCAGCGGTATATCACCAGCGCTCCGGTCCGATCAGCGATTCGTGGCGAGAAACCCCGGTCGATCAGGACACAGGCCGCAGCGTCGCGATAGGCCCGGGGGCGGTCTGCAGGCGAGCCGTCGAGCAAGCTCTGAAGCGTTCCCCAGCCGCCGAATCCTGTTGCAAGTTCAGCGTCGCTGTAGGGCGCCAATCGTTGCCGCATCACTTCAAGGTCGGCGTCGGCGTAGCTGATGACCAGCCTGGCCAGGGCCTCCGGCTTGGTGAATTCGAAACGCCGCTCTTTGTTGGTCAGTGCGAGCCTTAGCGTTTCGGCGTGTGCGCCGACCGGCAGGCCGTGCTCAAGTCCCAAGGCGCCGAGAAGAGAGTAGGCGTTGATGCAGCGCGTGTGAGCCTCCGACGACCGCTTGTCCACCACAGTGATCTGCACATAGGGTGGCGAACTGGAAATGACGATGGTGTCGGCGTTGCCAGCGACCACGCCGTAAGCCGCGTTGAAACTTTCCTGCGATTGACGCAGGGGCGACGCGGTGCTGCAGCCTGCCGCCAGCAGTGCAGCGGTCAAAAGCAATGGTTTCATGACGTCGTCCTCTCCCGTTTCGGCTTTTTGTGCGCCGATTGAAGCACGCCCCAGCGGCGCCGCCCCGTCAGCGCACGTCGCATGTGCTGCACCTGCTGACGGCACGCGACGTCAGCTCGCGCACTCAGCCGTCGTGGCGGCCACGCAGAAAACCCGCTGATCAGAGGCGCTTGCCCACCTCGGCCTTGAACCAGCCGGATTCCAGGTAGGCATACAGATTCTTGCCCGGGCAGACGGTCTGCCGGCTGTAGTCCTTGTGGCTGGCGATGGCGTCCAGGCCGAGGTGGTGTTGGCGGACCAGCCACGCGGTCAGCTCGACGGCGGCGTTGAGCTGGGCCGGCGTGGGCTGCTGCTCCTCGAAGTTGCCGACCAGCATGACGAGGGCGTGGCCGCGCGGGTCGTATTCGGTGTTGGTGTCGCCGGCCTGGGCCAGCGGCCGCGCCGCGTAGATGCGGCCGTCGGGCGCGATGACGTAGTGGTAGGGGATGTCCGCCCAGCGCTTGGTCAGGCGCGACCACTGCTGCAGCCGGCGCAAGTAGGCCTCGACGTCGGCGCCGTCCTTCCAGATCTCGCCCTGGTGGTGGATCGTGATGTGCGTGATCTGCTGCGGCGCTGCCGTGGATGTGGCTGCACTGCCGCCCCAGCTGTCGACGCTGACGATGTCGGGCGCCGGCGGTGCAGTGGCGCAACTGCCGAGCGCCAGCAGGACGGTGAGGGCGGCGACGAGCTTCAACGGACGGCGTCGATCGCGTTGAGCACCGCCTCGGCCGTGGCCGGCGCCTGCAGCGGCGGATCGCAATTCTCTGGGCCGCAGGCGGCGCAGGCGTCCTTGATGGCCAGCAGGGCCGCAAACCCCAGCAGCAGCGGCGGCTCGCCGACGGCCTTGCTGCGGTGGATGGTTTCGCTGGCATTGGCCACGCCGAACAGCTCCACACGCAGTTCCGGCGGGCAATCGTTGGCGGTCGGGATCTTGTAGGTGCTGGGCGCGTGCGTGGTCAGCAAACCCGTCGTGGGGTGCCAGACCAGCTCCTCCGTCGTCAGCCAGCCCATGCCCTGGATGAAGCCGCCCTCGATCTGACCGATGTCGATGGCCGGGTTCAGGCTCTGGCCCACGTCGTGCAAGATGTCGGCGCGCGTGATGCGGCTTTCGCCGGTCAGTGTGTCCACCAGCGCCTCACAGACGGCGCCGCCCCAGGCGTAGTAATAGAAAGGGTGGCCCTGCAGCTTGCTGCGGTCCCAGTGCAGGCCGGGCGTGGCGTAGAAGCCGTCGCTCCACAGCTGCACGCGCTTCAGGTAGGCCGCGGCGACGAGTTCGCCAAAGGGCAGGCTTTGGCCGCCGCCGCTGACCTGGCCGCCATCAAAGGCGACCAGCTCGGCGGCGCAGCCAAAGCGCTCGGCGGCGACGGCGGCCAGCCGCCCCTTGATCTTGCGCGCGGCATCCTGCGCGGCCTTGCCGTTCAGGTCGCTGCCGGTGGATGCGGCCGTGGCGGAGGTGTTGGCGACCTTGCTCGTGTCGGTGGCCGAGCAGCGCACGCTGGCCAACGGCAGGCCCAACTCATGCGCGACGACCTGGGCCACCTTGGTGTTCAGGCCCTGGCCCATTTCCGTGCCGCCGTGGTTCACCAGCACCGAGCCGTCGGTGTAGACATGCACCAGTGCGCCGGCCTGGTTCAGGTGGGCCACGTTGAAGGAGATGCCGAACTTGACCGGCGTGAAGGCCAGGCCCTTTTTCAGCACCGGGCTGGCGGCGTTGAAGGCGGCGATCTCGGCGCGGCGTTCGGCGTAGCGGCTGCTGGCAAGCAGCTGCGCCGTCAGCGGTTGGGCGTGCAGTTCCTCGACCTGCTGGCCATAGGGCGTCATGTCCTGGCCGGCGGTGTAGAAATTGCGCTGGCGCACCTCGGCCGGGTCCAATCCGAGCTGGCGGGCGACACCGTCCAGGATCATCTCGATGGCGATGGCCCCCTGCGGTCCGCCAAAGCCTCGGAAGGCCGTGTTGCTCTGCGTGTTGGTCTTGGCGCAGTAGCCATGCATCGCAACATGCGGCAGCCAGTAGGCGTTGTCGAAATGGCAGAGCGCGCGGGCCATCACGGGGGCGGAAAGGTCGGCGCTGTGCCYGGCGTTGGCGATCAGGTCGATGTCGACGGCAAGGATGCGGCCGTCGGCGTCGAAGCCGACATCCCATCGGTAGTCGAAGCCATGACGGCGTCCCGTGACGAGGAAATCGTCGTCGCGGTCCACGCGGAGCTTCACGGGTTTCTTCAGCTTCAGCGCAGCGATGGACGCGACGCAGGCGAAGAGAGCGGATTGGCTCTCCTTGCCGCCAAAGCCGCCACCCATGCGCCGGCATTGCACGACGACACGATGCGCATGCCAGCCCAGGCAATGCGCCACGAGCTGCTGCATCTCGCTCGGGTGTTGGGTCGAGCAGTGCACGAGCAAGGCGTCGCCGCCCTCCTGCGGCACGGCCAGGCTGATCTGGCCCTCCAGATAGAACTGCTCCTGGCCGCCATCGTCAAGCGCGCCGCCGCGGCGGAAGCCGCCGTCGTCGGCCAACCCTGGACCGAAGCTGCCGCCAAGGCCGCCGCGGCCGCGCTGGCACAGGACTTCAAACCCATGACCGACATGCGCGCCAGCGCCGATTACCGGCTCAAGGTCGCGCAGAACCTGTTCACCAAGCTGTGGCTGGAAACCGTCGGCGCTGTGCCGGTCGGCGTCTGGCCGTCCATGCAGGAGGTGCCGGCATGAACAAGCCTGAAGCCTTGATTGAGTTGCAGCCGGTCGTCGGCAAGTCGCTGCCGCACGAGTCGGCGCACCTGCACGTCAGCGGTGCGGCACCCTACATCGACGACCTGCCCGAGCCCGCCGGCACGCTGCATGCGGCGCTCGGCCTGTCGCCCATCGCGCATGGCAAGCTGCTGGGCGTCGACCTCGAACGCATCCGCCGCATGCCCGGCGTCGTCGCAGTGCTCAGCGCGGCCGACATTGCCGGCGAGAACAACTGCGGCCCATTGCTGCATGACGACCCCATCCTGGCGGCGGACGAGCTGCGCTATGTGGGCCAGCCGGTGTTCGCCGTCATCGCGACCCACCGAGAACTGGCGCGCCGCGCGGCCGGGCTGGCCAGGCAGGTCATCCAGGCCGAGCCGCTGCCGCCGCTGCTGACGGCACTGCAAGCGCATGCCGCCGGCCAGTAC
>NZ_JBFULE010000335.1:0-5627 GCF_056400485.1 Roseateles sp. P5_B10 | reverse complement strand
TCAAGAACTGACTCCGCGCAACTGTTTGACCGCAGCGTAGCGAAGGGAGTTTTGCGCGGGGCCTCAAGGGCTGAGTACCGCAGGGCACCCCGCTGCGAAGCAAAGGGGCGGGCGGTTCGGGGGCGACTTCTTTGCCTACTTTCTTGTTCGC
This sequence comes from Roseateles sp. P5_B10, assembly GCF_056400485.1. Classification (NCBI taxonomy): domain Bacteria; kingdom Pseudomonadati; phylum Pseudomonadota; class Betaproteobacteria; order Burkholderiales; family Sphaerotilaceae; genus Roseateles; species Roseateles sp. P5_B10. Next base: position 5,476 of record NZ_JBFULE010000335.1, on the reverse strand, counting down.
ACAAGAAAGTAGGTCGCCCGCCGGGGCGAACTCCCGGCATGGGCCTTACCTCTCAACCTGCAGCCGCCAAGCCATGAGAAGGTTTCTCTACGTCTTGCTGACTTGCACCCTGCTCGCGTGCCTTGCGTCTCACGCCGCCATCCTCGATGACATGAAGGACGCCACCCGCTGGAAAGCCACCGCCTCCGACCAGGTCAAGGCTACCCTTCGACAAGACTCTCGCGACGACTCCCTCTGCCTCGACTACGACTTTGCCGGCGTGTCGGGCTATGCCGTCCTGCGCCGCGAACTGCCGCTGGACTGGCCGGCCGACTTCGCGCTGACGACCCAGCTCAAGGGCAAGACCACCGGCAACGACGTGCAGATCAAGTTCGTCGACGCCAGCGGCGACAACGTCTGGTGGATCAATCGCCCGGCGCTGACCCTACCCGACACGCTGACCGAGACGCGCTTCAAGCGCCGCCACGTCGCCTTCGCCTGGGGGCCGACCGAGGACCGCGTGCTCAAGCGCAGCCAGTTCATCGAGTTCGTCGTCGTCGCCGGCCAGCAGGGCGGCGGGGCAGGGGCCTTGTGCGTCGGCGCCCTGGGCCTGGAGCCGCGCGAGCCCGCACCCAAGGCCTGGCCCGAGCCGCGCCGCAGGCTGGGCGCCAGCGAGATGACGCTGGACTTCCAGACCTTGCGCGAGTTCAACGGCCTGTGGTTTGCCAGCGGCGCGGCCATGCGCATCGAGGTCTCCGACGACAACCGGCGCTGGAAGACGCTGTCCACCCAGCCCGGCCGCGCGTTGTTCCTCGGCGAGCAGGAATGGCGCTGGCTGCGTCTGCGTTACGAAGGAAAAAAGCCGCCTGAGGTCGAGTTGCGTGACGCCGCGCAATGGCCGGACCGCAACGCCGCCGTCGCTGAGCTGGCCAAGTCCCTGCCGCGCGGCGAGCTGCCGCGGGCCTTCCTCGGCGAACAGAATTACTGGACCGTCGTCGGCGTGGATGGCGGTGCCCAGCGCTCCGGCCTGGTCAGCGAGGACGGCGCCATCGAGCTGACCCGCGGCGGCCCCAGCATCGAGCCGACCGTGCGCCTGGCTGATGGTCGTCTCGTCACTTGGGCTCAGGTGCGCACGGGGCACAGCCTCATCGAGCACGCCTTGCCGGTCGTGCGGTGGCAGCATGCAGACGTCGAGTTGCGCGTCGAAGCCGGCGCCGACGGCCCGGCCAAGGCGCCGCAGCTGCTGGCCCGCTACACGCTGCGCAACCCGACCAGCAAACCGCAGCGCTACTCGCTGCTGCTGGCATTGCGCCCCTGGCAGGTCAACCCGCCGCAGCAATTCCTGTCGACACAAGGAGGCATCAGTCCTTTGCCCACCGTGGCCTGGGCCGATGGCAAGTTGACTGCTGCCGGCCTGGCCCTCCAGCCACGCGAGACGCCGGCCGAAGTGCGCGCCGCATCGTGGAGCGCCGGCCCCGGCTTCGCCACGCTGCTGCAGGCGCCGCCCCTCACGCAACTGGCGGACGCCGAGCAACTGCCCTCCGCGCTGATGCGCTTCGACATCGAACTCGCACCGGGCGAGGCACGCAGCCTGGGCTGGGTGATGGGCGGTGATGCGGGCGCCCTCGACACCCGCCTGGCCGTCGCCGCCGCGCAATGGCGCGACCGCCTCGGCGTGCTGGAACTGAACCTGCCGCCCCAGGCCCAGCCCATCGCCGACACCATGCGCAGCGCGCTGGCGCAGATCCTCGTGTCCCGCGACGGCCCCGCACTGCGCCCCGGCACGCGCTCCTATGCCCGCTCGTGGGTGCGCGATGGCGCCATGATGGTGGCCGGCCTCGTGCGCATGGGTGAGGCCCAGGCCGCGCGCGAGTTCGTCGACTGGTATGGCGGCTATATCTTCGAGTCGGGCAAGGTGCCCTGCTGCGTCGACCAGCGCGGCGCCGACCCCGTCGTCGAGAACGACAGCCACGGCCAATACCTGTTTGCCGTCGCYGAGCTCTGGCGTCACACCCAGGATCGCGCGCTGCTGGAGCGCCACTGGCCCAAGGTGCAGCGCGTCGTGGCGTGGATGGAGGCCCTGCGCCAGAGTGAACGCAAGCCGGGTGCCGACCCGCGCTTCAAGGGGCTGATGCCGCCGTCCATCAGCCACGAGGGCTACAGCGACAAGCCGGCCTATTCCTATTGGGACGACTTCTGGGCCTTGCGCGGCAACAAGGACGCGGTGCAGATTGCCCAGGCCCTGGGTGACACCGCGCAGGCCGTGCGCTGGGCGGTGTCGCGTGACGAGTTCGAGGCCGAACTGGGCGCCTCCATCACTGCGACCGCCCGGCACTACCAGCTGAACCACATCGCCGGCGCCGCCGACCGCGGCGACTTCGACGCGACGTCGACGACCATGGCCCTCAACCCGGCCCAGGCCGACAAGCTGCCACCCGAGCTGTTGCGCGGCACCTTCGACCGCTATGTGTCGGAAGCCGAGGCCCGCATCACGGGTCGCAAGGCCTGGGCGGACTACACGCCCTACGAACTGCGCAATGTCAGCGCCCTGGTGCGCCTGGGTCGGGTGGATGAAGCGCACCGGCTGCTGGCCTGGTTCTTCACGCACCAGCGCCCGATGGGCTGGAACCAGTGGGCCGAGGTGGTGCGGCCCGATGCGCGCGAGGCCCGCTTCCTGGGCGACATGCCGCATGCCTGGATCTCGTCCGACTACCTGCGCGCGGCCCTGGACCTGCTGGCCTACGAGCGCGAAGCCACCGGCAGCCTCGTGCTCGGCGCTGGCCTTTCGCCCGCCTGGCGCATGGCGGGCGACATCGGCGTGGCCGGCCTGTCCACGGCCTGGGGGCGGCTGGACTATCGCTTGCTCAAACGCGCCGATGGCGGCTGGACGCTGCATATCGACCGCCGGCCCGAACGACTGCCTGGTGATTTGCGCCTGGCCTGGCCGGGTACGGAGCGGTTGCCGCGCGCTAACGTCGAGACTCAGGGCCTGAGCTGGCAGGACCGCGAACTGCCCCTGCCCGCCAACGCCACCACCATCCAGCTGGAGCCCGCACCATGACGATGAACCGCCGCCAGTTGCTGTTGACGACACCGGCTCTGCTCAGCGCCTGCGCGGCCTTGCCGCCCACGCCTGCCGGCCTGGCCGCCGGCGAGCAGCGCGCCTGGGAGCTCGAAGGCCAGCGCTTCTGGATCTGGCTGCCGCGCGAATACAGCCAACGCACCGAAGCCTGGCCGCTGGTTGTCTTTCTGCACGGCTCGGGCGAGCGTGGCACCGACCTGGAGAAGGTCAAGGTCCACGGCCCGCCCAAGCTGGTCGCCGTCGGCGCCGACTATCCGTGCATCGTTGTCAGCCCGCAGCTCGAGGACAACCTGCGTTGGGACCCCGAGCGATTGCACAAGCTGCTCGGCGCCCTCAAGGCCAGGCTCAATATCGATCCGCAGCGCTGCGTCGGTACCGGCCTGTCCCTCGGCGGCTTCGGCGTGTGGCACTGGGCCACGGCCTTCCCGCGCGACCTCGCGGCCATCGCACCTGTCTGCGGCTTTGGCGACCCGGCCAAGGTGTCCGCCATGCGCGGCGTGCCGGTGCGCGGCTATCACGGCGAGCAGGACCAAGTCGTGCCGTTGGCGCCGCACATCGCCTGTGTCGAGGCGCTGCGCGCGGCCGGTGGCACTGCATCACTGACCATCTACCCCGGTGTCGGCCACGACTCCTGGACGCCGGCCTATCAAGATCCTGGACTGCTGCCCTGGCTGTTGGCGCAGCGACAAACATGACCGTTCACTCCCTTGGCAACAAAGTCGGCCTTGAGGCCGAGCTGCTGTCCCATGGCGCGCTGCGCCGCCTGATGTTCGGGCCGGCGCTGATGCTCAACCTCTTCCCCGGCAACGAGCTGGAAGGCGGGCCGGCCAATGTCTGGCTGCGCCGGCGCGATGCGGGCGGCAATTGGCGCATCGCAGCGCTGCTGGGGCCGCTCTCGCCGCTGAGCGCGCACACCGACGAAGGTGCCTTCGAGATGCGCGGTGAGTGGGACGGCCTGGCCCTGCGCCTGCAACTGCGCCTRGCCGCAGATGAGGCCGTGCTGTTCTGGCATCTGCAGGCCGCGAACGTTAGCGACACCGCCTGCGAGATCGCACCCGTGCTGGTGCAGGACGTGGGCCTGGCCGACTATGGCGCCGCGCGTACCAACGAGTTCTACGTCAGCCACTACATCGACCTGCAGCCGCTGCAGCACCCCGGCCACGGCGTGCTGCTGGCCGCGCGCCAGAACCAGGCGCAGGGCGGCAAGCACCCCTGGCTGCTGGCCGGCTCGTTGCGCCGCGCGGAGAGTTTTGCGACCGATGCCAGCCAGGTCTGGGGCCATGCCGCGCGTGAGGGCGCCTTGCCGCCCGGGCTGTTGAGCGGCCTGCCGGGTCAGCGCCTGCAGCACGAGCAYGCCCTGGTCGGGTTGCAGGACGAGGCACTGCCGCTCGCGCCCGGTGAGCGCGCGGCGGCGGGCTTTTTCCTGGCGCTGCAAGCCCATCATCCCGGGGCCAGCAGCGATGCCGACCTGGCCCGGCTGCCCACGCTGCTGGCGCTGCCCGAGGCCCAGCCATCCAACATGCTGGACGCGCCGGGCCTCTTGCCGGCGCCCAGCCTGTTCGCCAGCGCATCGATGCTGGCCAGCCAGGACTTCAGCGACGAGGACCTGGCCGCCTACATCCCCGGCGAGCGTCGCCATGAGGAATGGCAGGGCAACCAGCGCTTGAGTTTCTTCACCGGCGAGGCGACCCACGTCGTGTTGCGCGCCAAGGAACTGCTGGTGCAGCGGCCCCACGGCCACATCCTGCGCAGCGGCGACCATCTCGTGCCCGACGAGGGCGCGCTGACGTCCACCTGCTGGATGGGCGGCGTCTTCCATTCCATGCTGACCCAGGGCCATGTCAGCATCAACCGCCTGCTGTCCACGCAGCGCAGCCTGCTCGGCCTGTTCGGCACGGCCGGTTTGCGGCTGTTCGTGCAGCCACAGGTGAGCGACTGGCTGCTGCTCGGCCTGCCGTCGGCTTTCGAGATCCAGCCGCAGCGTTGCCGCTGGCTGTATGCCTTTGATGCCGGCGTCATCGAGGTCGTCGCGTCGGCCGCCGCCACGCCGGATGCGATGGCGCTGAGCGTGCGCATGCTCAAGGGCCGGGCGCTGCGCCTGCGGGCCAGCCTCAACCTGGCCGTGGGCGGTGACGATGGCGCCGCGCCATTCAAGCCCGTGTGGGAGCACAGTGGCAGCCGGCTGCGCATCACRCCGCCCGAAGGCAGCGAGCTGGCGGAGCGCTTTCCCGGTGGCGGCCTCGTCATCGACGCGCCGGGCCTGGCCATCGTGGGCGACGACGGCCGGCTGTTCGACGACGGTGTCAGCCGCGGCGAGCCGCTGGTCTGCCTCGACTTCTCGCCGACGTCGGCGTTTTCGCTGACGCTGCGCGGCGAGCTGCTCGACACCGCGCCGCCACCCGCCCAGCCACTGAC
>NZ_JBFULE010000334.1:0-5628 GCF_056400485.1 Roseateles sp. P5_B10 | reverse complement strand
ACACGATGCGTGTCGTCGGTACTCTGGGTCAGATCCTGGGCCCGCGCGGCCTGATGCCTAACCCCAAGGTTGGCACCGTGACCCCGGACGTCGCCACTGCCGTCAAGAACGCCAAGGCTGGCCAGGTCCAGTTCCGCGTCGACAAGGCCGGCATCATCCACGGCACCCTCGGCCGTCGCTCGTTCGACACCGACAAGCTGGAAGGCAACCTGCGCGCGCTGATCGAAGCTCTGAACAAGAGCAAGCCGGCGTCGAGCAAGGGCATCTACCTGCGCAAGGTCGCCGTGTCCTCGACGATGGGCGTCGGCGCCCGCGTCGAAATCGCGTCGATCAACGCTCAAGCCAACGCAGCTTGATGCACTGAATCTGCTCGGGGCGAGTCTGGCCCTGGGCAACAAGATTGGTGGGGCGCTGTTCCGGTTCGCCGGAGTGGCGCGTCATCCAAGACCGTTGGTGGAGACCCCTTAAATCTCGGCGCAAGTTGAGAACCAACGCAGATGGCGGTCCCGCTGAAGGGTTTGCCGCTCCGAGCCATCGGGGTGGGTTTCCTGACAGATGGTCGCTGAATCCCTGGCGCTCCCAAAGCCGCAAGGCCGAGAGAGCAAATGTGAGGAGTAGACCTTGAGTCTCAATCGCAACGAGAAGGCAGTCGTTGTCTCCGACGTCGCAGCGCAAGCTGCCAAGTCGCAGACGCTGGCGCTGGCCGAGTACCGTGGCCTCACCGTTGAAGCCCTGAACAAGCTGCGCGTCACCGCGCGCGCCCAAGGTGTGTATCTTCACGTGCTGAAGAACACCCTGGCGCGTCGCGCTGTCGCCGGCACCCCGTTCGAGGCTGCTTCGGAGAGCATGGTCGGCCCGCTGATCTACGGCTTTTCGGAAGACGCTGTCGCGGCTGCCAAAGTCATCGCTGACTTTGCCAAGACCAACGACAAGCTCGTCATCAAGGGCGGTGCGTACGGTGGCAAGGCTCTGGACGTGAACGGCGTGAAGGCGCTGGCATCCGTCCCGAGCAAGGAAGTGCTGCTGTCGCAAATCGCAGGCCTGCTGCTGTCGCCGGTGCAACGCACCGCGGCCGTGCTGGCTGCCCTGGCTGCAAAGCGTGGCGAAGGCGCCGCTTCTACGGAAGCTGCCGCTGAAGAAGCCCCGGCTGCCGCCTGATCGACGAACTACGCGTTACACGCAATCAATCTGTTTTAAGGAAATTCATCATGGCATTCGATAAAGACGCTTTCCTGACCTCGCTGGACAGCATGACCGTTCTGGAGCTGAACGATCTGGTCAAGGCAATTGAAGAGAAGTTCGGCGTGTCCGCCGCTTCGATGGCTGCTCCGGCCGCCGGTGGCGCCGGCGGCGGCGCCGCTGCTGCCGTTGAAGAGAAGACCGAGTTCAACGTCGTGCTGACCGAAGCCGGCGCGCAGAAGGTCTCCGTCATCAAGGCCGTCCGTGAAATCACGGGCCTGGGTCTGAAGGAAGCCAAGGACCTGGTCGACGGCGCTCCGAAGAACGTCAAGGAAGCCGTTTCCAAGGCCGACGGCGAAGCTGCAGTCAAGAAGCTGGTGGAAGCCGGCGCCAAGGCTGAGCTGAAGTAAGACTTTGGGGTGGGGCCTGTGCAGCAGGTCCGGCCCCACTGACTAGAAAAGGGGTTGCCTTTGGGCTTCCCCTTTTTTGTCTTTGCGGGTTAATCCTGCTTGAGAACAGGTGAAAGACCTCGCGCGGGTATGATGCGCGGTTCTTTCACGTGTTCTCTGATCCGACTGCAGAGAACCAGTTTGGTCGGACTTCGGTGCAATGCCGAAGTTGTCCGCCAGCGGTTGGTAGTGGCCAACCACCAAGCTAGGCAGCCGCCCGTTCTGGGTGAGTGAGCCAGCCAGTCGCCGACGCGGCTCGCCCCACGGCCAGGGGTGGGCTCGACACGGAGTGTTTATGGCGCAAGCAACCCCCTACAGCTATACCGAGCGCAAGCGGATCCGCAAGAGCTTCGGCAAGCGCGAGAGCGTTCTCAACGTTCCCTATCTGCTCACGATGCAGAAGGACAGCTACGTGGCCTTCCTGCAAAAGGACGTGCCCGCCGCCAAACGCAAGCCCGAAGGGCTGCAGGCGGCCTTCCTCTCGGCGTTCCCGATTGTTTCGCACAACGGTTTCGTCGAGATGAAGTTCCTCGAGTTCAACATCGCCAAGCCGCCGTTCGACACCCGTGAGTGCCAACAGCGTGGGTTGACCTATGCAGCCGCCGTGCGCGCGCGCCTGCAGATGATCATCTATGACCGTGAGAGCCCGCAGGCCAAGACGGTCAAGGAAATCAAGGAGCAAGAGGTCTACATGGGCGAAGTGCCCCTGATGACCGACTACGGTAGCTTCATCGTCAACGGTACCGAGCGCGTCATCGTGTCGCAGCTGCACCGCTCACCTGGCGTGTTCTTCGAGCACGACAAGGGCAAGACCCACAGTTCGGGCAAGCTGCTGTTCAGCGCTCGCATCATTCCTTACCGCGGCTCCTGGCTGGACTTCGAGTTCGACCCGAAGGACATCCTGTACTTCCGCGTCGACCGCCGCCGCAAGATGCCGGTCACCATCCTGCTCAAGGCCATCGGCCTGAAGCCGGAACAGATCCTGGCCCACTTCTTCGTGTTCGACAACTTCCGCCTGATGGATGTTGGCGCGCAGCTCGAATTCGTTGCCGACCGCCTGAAGGGTGAAGTCGCCCGTTTCGACATCGTCGACAAGTCGGGTGCCGTCATCGTCGAGAAGGACAAGCGCATCACGGCCCGCCATGCGCGCCAGTTGGAGCAATCCGGCACGCAGCACATCTCGGTGCCCGAGGACTTCCTGGTCGGCCGCGTGCTGGCCAAGAACATGATCGACGCCGATACCGGCGAGATCATCGCCAAGGCCAATGACGAACTGACCGACGCGCTGCTGAAGAAGCTGCGCCAGGCCGGCGTCAAGGAAATCCAGTGCCTGTTCACGAACGAGCTGGACGAAGGCGCCTACATCTCGCAGACGCTGGCGTCTGACGAGACCGAAACGCAGCTGGCCGCCCGCGTCGCCATCTACCGCATGATGCGCCCCGGCGAACCGCCGACGGAAGACGCCGTCGAAGCGCTGTTCAATCGCCTGTTCTACAGCACCGACACCTACGACCTGAGCCGTGTCGGCCGCATGAAGTTCAACGCGCGTGTCGGCCGTGACACGCCCGAAGGCAACATGAACCTGTCCAACGAGGACATCCTTGACGTCGTCAAGATCCTCGTCGAGCTGCGCAATGGCCGCGGCGAAGTGGACGACATCGACCACTTGGGCAATCGCCGCGTGCGTTGCGTGGGCGAACTGGCCGAAAACCAGTACCGCTCGGGCCTCGCCCGCATCGAGAAGGCCGTCAAGGAGCGTCTGGGCCAGGCCGAGACCGAAGCCCTGATGCCGCACGACCTGATCAACTCCAAGCCGATTTCCGCGGCGCTGAAGGAGTTCTTCGGGGCGTCGCAGCTGTCGCAGTTCATGGACCAGACCAACCCGCTGTCGGAAATCACGCACAAGCGTCGTGTTTCCGCTCTTGGCCCGGGTGGTTTGACCCGCGAGCGCRCYGGCTTCGAAGTCCGCGACGTGCACCCGACCCACTACGGTCGCGTCTGCCCGATCGAAACGCCGGAAGGCCCGAACATCGGCCTGATCAACTCGCTGGCGCTGTTCGCTCAGCTCAACGAGTACGGCTTCCTGGAAACGCCGTATCGCCGCGTTGTTGACGGCCACGTCACCGACCAGATCGACTACCTGTCTGCCATCGAGGAAGGCAAGTACGTCATCGCCCAGGCGAATGCGACGCTGAACACCACTGGCGAGCTGACGGACGAGCTGGTCTCGGCCCGTGAGAACGGCGAGTCGGTGCTGACGTCGCCTGAGCGCATCCAGTACATGGACGTGGCGCCGACGCAGATCGTATCGGTGGCAGCCTCGCTCGTGCCCTTCCTGGAGCACGATGACGCGAACCGCGCACTGATGGGCGCCAACATGCAGCGCCAGGCCGTGCCGGTGCTGCGCCCTGAGAAGGCTTTCGTGGGTACGGGCGTCGAGCGCGTGGCTGCGAAGGACTCGGGTACGGTGGTCGCGGCTCGCCGCGGTGGCGTCGTCGACTATGTCGACACCAACCGCATCGTGATCCGCGTGAACGATGACGAGACCGTGGCCGGTGAGGTCGGTGTCGACATCTACAACCTGATCAAGTACCAGCGTTCCAACCAGAACACCAACATCCACCAGCGCCCGATCGTGCGCCGTGGCGACAAGGTGGCAGCCGAGGACATCATTGCCGACGGCGCGTCCACCGACATCGGTGAGCTGGCCCTGGGTCAGAACATGCTGGTCGCGTTCATGCCCTGGAACGGCTACAACTTCGAAGACTCGATCCTCATCAGCGAACGCGTCATCGCCGAAGACCGCTACACCTCGATCCACATCGAGGAACTGGTCGTCAACGCGCGTGACACCAAGCTGGGCGCCGAGGAAATCACCCGCGACATCCCGAATCTGTCGGAGCAACAACTCGGCCGTCTGGACGAGTCGGGCATCGTCTACGTCGGTGCCGAGGTGAACCCTGGCGACGTGCTGGTCGGCAAGGTCACGCCCAAGGGCGAGACGACGCTGACGCCGGAAGAGAAGCTGCTTCGCGCCATCTTCGGCGAGAAGGCTTCGGACGTGAAGGACACGTCGCTGCGTGTCGACCAAGGCACCAACGGCACCGTCATCGACGTGCAGGTCTTCACCCGTGAAGGCATCCAACGCGACAAGCGCGCCCAGCAGATCATCGACGATGAGCTGAAGCGCTACCGCCTGGACCTGAACGACCAGCTGCGCATCGTCGAGAGCGACGCCTTCGACCGTATCGAGAAGCTGCTCGTCGGCAAGCTCGCCAACGGCGGCCCGCAGAAGATCGCCAAGGGCACGGCCATCGACAAGGAATACCTGGCCTCGGTCGAGAAGTTCCATTGGTTCGACATCCGTCCCGCCGAGGAAGACATCGCCAACCAGCTCGAGTCGATCAAGAACTCGCTCGACCAGACTCGCCACAGCTTCGACCTGGCTTTTGAAGAAAAGCGCAAGAAGCTGACGCAGGGCGACGAGCTGCCCGCTGGCGTGCTGAAGATGGTCAAGGTCTACCTGGCCGTCAAGCGTCGCCTGCAGCCYGGCGACAAGATGGCCGGCCGCCACGGCAACAAGGGCGTCGTGTCCAAGGTCACTCCGATCGAAGACATGCCTTACATGGCCGACGGCACACCCGCCGACATCGTCCTGAACCCGCTGGGCGTCCCGTCGCGAATGAACGTGGGCCAGGTGCTGGAAGTGCATCTGGGCTGGGCCGGCAAGGGCATCGGCCAGCGCATCGGCGACATGCTGCAGCAGCACACCAAGGTTGCCGAGCTGCGCAAGCTGTTCGACCAGCTCTACAACCAGAGCGGTGGCAAGACGGAACGCATCGAAGACCTGACGGACGACGAAGTGCTGGAGATGGCCGCGAACCTCGCCAAGGGCGTGCCCTTCGCGACGCCGGTCTTCGATGGTGCCAAGGAAGAAGAAATCCGCGGCATGCTCAAGCTGGCGTACCCGGACGACATTGCCGCCAAGAAGGGCCTGACC
>NZ_JBFULE010000333.1:0-5642 GCF_056400485.1 Roseateles sp. P5_B10 | reverse complement strand
GTACTTGACCCACTCGAACAGCTGCGACGGATCTCGCGTCAGCAGGCCTTCGCGCAGCAGGCGACGGAACTCCAGCCAGGTCTGGTTCATCGTCTCCCAGACCTCGGTCGTCAGCGCACCGCGCACGGCCCGCGCGTTCTCGCGCGCCGCGCGCAGGCAGTTGAAGATGGACGAGAGATTGTTCTCGTCGGCCACCATGAACTCCATGACGCTGCGACTGTTGATGCGCGGGTACTTGGTGTTGTAGAGGCTGTTCAGCTCGGAGATCGACACCAGGCTGCTCCACGACTGCTCGGATTCCGTCGCCGATTGCGGCTGGAGGGAGGTTTGGTAGGCGATGTCCAGCATCCGGGCGGTGTTTTCGGCCCGCTCGATGTAGCGGCTCAGCCAAAACAGGTGGTCAGCGGTTCTTGAAAGCATCGATCAGTCCTCCCTCAGTCCTCAAGAACCCAGGTGTCCTTGGTTCCACCACCCTGGCTGCTGTTCACCACCAAGGACCCCTCTTTCAACGCCACCCGAGTCAACCCGCCGGGCACCATGCGCACGCTCGACCCCGACAGCACGAAGGGTCGCAGATCAATGTGACGCGGCGCGATGCCCGATTCGACGAAGGTCGGGCAGGTCGACAGCGACAGCGTCGGCTGGGCGATGTAGTTGCCCGGGTTGGCAATGAGCTGCGCCCGGAAGGCCTCCACCTCGGCCTTGGTAGCCGCGGGGCCGACGAGCATGCCGTAGCCCCCTGCGCCGTGCACCTCCTTGACCACCAGCTCGGACAGGTGCGCCAGCGTGTAGGCCAGGTCTTCCTTGTCGCGGCAGACATAGGTCGGCACGTTCTGCAGGATGGGTTTCTCGCCGAGGTAGAACTCGATCATCTTCGGCACGTAGGGGTAGATGGACTTGTCGTCCGCGATGCCGGTGCCGATGGCGTTGGACAGCGTCACCTTGCCCGCCTTGTAGGCGTCTACGAGGCCGGCGCAGCCCAGCTGCGAATCGGCGCGGAACACCTTGGGATCGAGGAAGTCGTCATCCAGTCGGCGGTAGATCACGTCCACGCGCTTGGGGCCGCGCGTGGTGCGCATGTACACAAAGCCGCCGTCGACGAACAAGTCCTGACCCTCGACCAGCTCCACGCCCATCTGCTGGGCCAGGAAGGCGTGCTCGAAGTAGGCCGAGTTGTACATGCCCGGCGTCAGCACGACGACGGTCGGGTCCGACACGCCCGAGGGCGCCACGCTGCGCAGCGTGTCCAGCAGCAGGTCGGGGTAATGCGCCACCGGCGCGATGCGGTGATTGACGAACAGCTCGGGGAAGAGCCGCATCATCATCTTGCGGTTCTCGAGCATGTAGCTCACGCCGCTGGGCACGCGCAGGTTGTCCTCCAGCACGTAGTAGTGGCCGCTGCCGTCGGCATGGCCGGCGCGCACGATGTCGACGCCGGCAATGTGGCTGTAGACACCGCCGGGGACGTCCACGCCCATCATTTCCTTGCGGAATTGGGCGTTGTTCAGGATCTCGTCGGCGGGCACAATGCCGGCCTTGAGGATCTCCTGGTCGTGATAGACGTCGTGGATGAAGCGGTTCAGCGCCGTCACGCGCTGGGCCAGGCCGGCCTGCATGGACGTCCACTCGCTGGCCGGGATGACCCGCGGGATCAGGTCGAAGGGGATCAGGCGCTCGGTGCCTTCGCCCGAGTCCTTGTCGCCGTAGACGGCGAAAGTGATACCCACGCGCCGGAAGATCAACTCGGCCTGCTCGCGCCGTTCGCGCATCAGCGACTCGGGCTGCTCGGCCAGCCAGCGGGCGTAGCTCTCGTAATGAGCACGCACGCCGCCGGCCTGCTGGGCCTGGCCGGTGGCGCCTTGCCACTGCAGCGCAGCGGCATTCATCTCGTCAAAGGCGGTCTGCATCGTTGCTCCTGTTCCCTGCCTCGCGACGCAAGTTCCGCGCCCGCGCTAGAAAGAAGCTTCTGGTGCGTGCACGCACGACTTGCGTGCATACCGCCCGGTACATGGGCGGCATGCACGGTTGTACACCGGGTCGGGGGCTCAGAAACGCAGTTGCAACCCTGTACTCGCCGACCGGCCCGCCTGGGGCGCTAGGTCGCGGATGGTCGGCACGGCGGTGGCGTTGTAGGCCAGCTTGTTGCCCAGGTTGTCGAGCTTCAGGTACCAGAGGGCGTCGGTCTGCCCCCAGCGCAGCTGGCGGGCGACGGACAGGCGCAGCGTGCCGTAGCCGGGCGTGGGCGTGTCGAACTCGGCGACGCGGGTCTGGCGGGCGGCGCCGCGCCATTCCAGCTTGCCGGACCAGTCGCCCTGCCGGGCCTCCAGGCCCAGCATGGCGCGCAGCGGTGCCAGGCGCGGCAGGGGCTCGCCGGTGGCACGGTTGTCGCCGCGCACGGCGTCCAGTTGGCTCAGCAACGCGATGGTGGGATGCAGCTGCCAGCGGCCTTCCAGCTCGACGCCACGCAGCCGCGCCGGCACGGCCTGGAAGTTGTAGACCGGCACCGCCTCGCCGTCGTTGTCCACCGTCGCACCGGTGGCTTGCAGCGCGATGTAGTTGGTAAAGCGCGTCTCGTAGACATTGACGTGGACATGGCTCTGCGCCGATTCCCACTTCAAGCCGACGTCCAGGCCCTTGGACCGCTCCAGGCCCAGGTTGGCATCGCCCCGCTCATACGCCGCGCTGGCCAGATGCAGGCCGTTGGCGAACAGCTCGTAGTAGGCCGGTGCGCGCTCGGTGCGGTTCAGGTTGGCGCTCAGGCTCCAGGCGTCGCTCAAGGGATAGACGCCGCTGAGCGCGACGCTGACGGGTTTGAAGCGCCTGTCCGCCGGGGTGCCGAAGCGCTCGCCACCGTCCGAGTCCACCGTCACGCGCTCGCTGCGCGCGCCCGCCGACCAGTCCACGCCGCCCAGCCTGGCCTGCTCCAGCACGAAGACGCCGGTATTGCGGGTGCGCGTGCTGGGTACGAAGGCTTCCTCGCCCAGGGCCGAGAAGTCCAGCGACTCGGTCTGCAGGCCGACCAAGCCCTTGACCGGGCCCCAGGGGGTCTGGATCGCGGCGTGCTCCACCTCCAGGCGCCCATCGGTGCCCGTGCTCTTGAAGGTCGTGCCGATCTCGCCCGTGCCCTCCACCTCCTGGTGCTCGTAGCGGTTGCGGCTGAGTTGCCAGCTGACGCGGTGGATGGGGCCGTCGGCCGTCGCCCACTCGCCCGCCGTCGCCAGGCGCTGGCGCTGCATGCGGATGGTCACGTCCTCCTCGGCCGTGGTGCCGTAGTTGGTGTGGAAGTCGTCCACGGACACGCCGGCATAGCCGCCCTGGAAGAACACCGAGCCGCCCACCGCGCCGCCATGGCTGCGCGCCGCGGAGTTGCGCACGCTGGTGCGGCTTTCTCCATCGCTGTCAAAGCGCGGGGCAATCTGGTCGCCGGCATCGCGCCCGGCCAGGTCGACATGCCAGCCAAAGCCCGAGTGCGGCTGGCCGCTGCCGCCGTCCAGCACCACGGCGCCGCTCTTGTCGCGTGAGGCACCGCCGAGGCGAACTTCCGCCGCGCCGCTCAGGCCGTCGATCAGCGTGCGCGGGATGCGGTTGTCCAACGTGTTGACGACACCGCCCACCGCGTTGCCGCCGTACAGCAGGGCCGCCGCGCCGCGCAGCACCTCGACCTTGTCGATGACCAGCGGGTCAATGGCCACGCCGTGGTCGAAGCTGAGGTTGGAGGCGTCGACCGAAGCGCCGGAGTTGCTCAGGATGCGCACGCGGTCGCCATCCAGGCCGCGGATGCTGGGCCGGCTGGCGTTGGGGCCGAAGTTGGTGGCCGCCACGCCGGGCAGGCCTTGAAGGGTGTCGCCGAGGTTGGCGGCGCGGGTCAGCACGAGCTGGTCACCGCTGAGGGAATCGCTGGGCTGGGCCAGCACCTGGCTCTTCAGCGGGTTGCCGGTGACGACGACCTTGTCGAGGGATTCGGCGGGCTCAGCTTGAGCAGAAAGGGAAACAAGACAGGCGGCCGCAAGGGGCGCCAGGGCAAAGGAACGCATGGAGGTACTTCCGCAAGAAAACGCAAACACCCGCGCCAACTTTGGGCGCGGGAAGGCTTGGACTTCAGGCGGAAGCGGGCGGCGCGCGGGCCGGGGGCAGGCCGAGGCTGACCGCGCGCGGTACACCGCCGCGGGCCACTAGCGGCGCGGCATGCGTGGCCGAGCCGACAGCCAGAACCACCGGTTCGGCCACTGGCGCGCCGGCGCCGAGGTCGGCGGCGGTCAGGCAGAGGTCGCAGTGAACCAGGTGGGCGATGCCATCGTCCTGGCGGTCGCTGCCGACGTGCGACAGCGCATGCACCCCGGCCATCGCTTGCGCGAGGGGGAGTAGCAGCGCCAGCCACAACAGCCAGTTTCTTGACCAACGACGAAGGTTCACGGAGGGGCCTGTTACCAGGGCAAAGATCGGTGCGAGAGGGTCTGCGCGGGTGCAGGGCTAGACGCGCGGCGCCGCCAGGGCTCATGCCCAGGCCAGGCGCGCAACAACGCCATGCGCCCGCGCAGACCCTCTCCCGAAGGGTTGTCACTCAAAAGCCTGCGCGCGGCGTTGCGAAGCCTCGCTGGGGACGACCCCAGCTTCGTTTCGCGCCTTGCTCGCAGGCTTTTGAGTGGCAACGCACCCGACCTTTGCCCTGGTAACAGGCCCCGATCCTAAACTCAGGCCTCTACAGAGCCTGAAGTCACCCTCTCATGAAGCTCATCGACACCATCCTGGCCGACGCGCCGGCCATCACGGCCATCCGCCGTGACCTGCACAAGCACCCTGAACTCTGCTTCCACGAGCAGCGCACCGCGGACGTCATCGCCCAGGCGCTGACCGACTGGGGCATCCCCGTGCACCGGGGCTTGGGCAAGACCGGCGTGGTCGGCATCGTCAAGAACGGCACGTCCAACCGCGCCGTCGGCCTGCGCGCCGACATCGACGCGCTGCCGATGACGGAGCGCAACGAATTCCCCCACGCCAGCTCCTACCTGGGCCGCATGCACGCCTGCGGCCATGACGGCCACACTGCCATGTTGCTGGCCGCCGCCAAGCACCTGGCGACGAACCGCAACTTCGACGGCACCGTCTACCTCGTCTTCCAGCCTGCCGAGGAAGGTGGCGGCGGCGCGCGCGAGATGATCAAGGACGGCCTGTTCGATAAGTTCCCGATGGAGGCCATGTTCGGCGCCCACAACTGGCCCGGCATGCAGGCCGGCCAGTTCGCGCTGAAGAGTGGCCCGGTGTTCGCCAGCAGCAACGAGTTCAAGATCACCTTGCGCGGCAAGGGCTCGCACGCCGCCATGCCGCACCTCGGCCTGGACCCGGTGCCGGCGGCCTGCCAGCTCGTCACGGCCTTCCAGACCATCGTCAGCCGCAACAAGCGCCCCATCGACCCCGGCGTCATCTCCGTGACCATGATCCACGCCGGCGAGGCGACCAACGTGGTGCCCGACTCAGTGGTCATGGAGGGCACGGTGCGCACCTTCACGCTGGAGCTGCTGGACCTGTTCGAGCGCCGCATGAAGGAGATGACCGAGCAGCTCGCCGGCGCCTTCGAGCTGACCGCCGAGTTCGAATTCCGACGCAACTACCCGCCGACGATCAACCACCCCGAAGAAACCGAA
>NZ_JBFULE010000332.1:0-5645 GCF_056400485.1 Roseateles sp. P5_B10 | reverse complement strand
CGAGTAGACCGGGCAGCCCATGGCCTTGTATGCGCCGGCAAACAGCTCGGCGGTGGGCAGGCCACCCAGGTAGGCGAAGCGGTCGCCCAGCGTCTGGCGGATGGAGACGAACTTCTCGATGTCGCCGAGACCGTCCTTGARGCCGATCAGGTTGGGGCAGCGGTCGGCCAGCACCAGCAGGCTCTGCGGGGTCAGCTTGCAGGCGCCGCGGTTGTAGACGACGACGCCGAACTTGACACTCTTGCAGACGGCCTCGACGTGATTGATGAGGCCTTCCTGGCTGGCTTCGGTCAGGTAGTGCGGCAGCAGCAGCACGCCCTGGGCGCCGAGGCGCTCGGCCTCCTGTGCGTACTGGATGGCCACTCGCGTGCCGCCACCGGCGCCGGCCAGGATGGGCGTGCGGCCGCGGCAGGTGTCCAGCGCCACCTTGATGATGTCGCTGTACTCGCCCGGCTCCAGCGAGAAGAACTCACCCGTGCCACCGGCCGCGAACAGCGCCGACGCGCCGTAGGGCTGCAGCCACTCCAGGCGCTCGGCGTAAGGCTTGGGCGCGAAGTTCAGCTGCGCGTCGAAGTCGGTCAGCGGGAAGGACAGCAGGCCGGCTTCGAGGACGGCTTTGAGTTCTTGGGGCGACATGGGAGGGTCTCCGTTCGGTGTTGGGATGACTGAAGTTGTAGGTCATCGTACAACTTGGATCAAATCCACAATCACTAGGGGTAACCCTTGGAAACCATTTTTAATGGTCAGCCGGTTTCGGCCTGGGCCCTGCGGCGGCGTTCGCGGCTGTTGGAGAGGTGGGTGCGCATGGCCGCACGAGCCGATTCGGCATCCTGGCTGGTGATGGCGTCGAGGATGCTTTCGTGCTCCGCGTTGACGCGCCGCATATAGGCCAGCCGCTCCGCACTCATGTCCGCCACCGGCTCCAGCCGGGCACGCGGAATGATCTGGGCCCCCAGCGTGGCCATCAGGTCGGCGAAGTGGCTGTTCTGCGTCGCGCGGGCAATCTCCAAGTGGAACTGGAAGTCGGCGGCCACCGAGTCCTGGCCGGCTTCGACGGCGGCAATAACTGCGTCCAGCGCCTTGCGCAGGGCAATGAGGTTGTCGGCGGTGCGCCGCTGCGCTGCCAGGCCGGCCGCCTCCGTCTCGAGGCCGATGCGCAGTTCCAGCACGGCGATGACGTCCTGCAGCGTGCTGAACTGTTCCGGCGTGATCTTGAATGACGGTCCGTCGCCAGGCCCGAGCACAAACGTACCGATGCCGTGCCGCGTCTCGACCAGGCCAGCCGCCTGCAATTTGGAGATGGCCTCGCGCACGACGGTGCGGCTGACCTCGAACTCGCCCATGATGGCCGCCTCGGTCGGCAGCTTGTCGCCGGCCTGCAACTGGCCGGCCCGGATGCGGTCTCCGAGCGAGTCAACCAGTTCGAGGGCCAGCGTGCGCGGCCGGCGGCGGGCGAGGGGGGCGTGCATTCGCGGGTTTTCCCGGAGTTTTGAAATGATTGCGCCGTCTAAAGTGACGGAAGTTGTACGACAACTAGAYGACGTACAACAACTTCAACTGTAGCAACGCCTTGGCAAACCATGACTGCTGTTTCCCCCCGTCCGCCCCTGACGCTGCGCATGCGCATTGAGGACAACGTCGCCATCGTTGCCAACGACGGCGGCCTGGCCGAAGGCACCGTGCTGCCGGACGGCATCCCAGGCGCGGGGCTGGCGCTGCGCGACAAGGTGCCGCAGGGCCACAAGGTCGCGCTGCGCGACATCGCCGAGGGAGAAGTGGTGCTGCGCTATGCCGTGCCCATCGGCTATGCGTTGAAGGCCATTCCCGCCGGTAGCTGGGTGCACGAGCGCCTGCTGCAGATGCCCGCCGCACGTGCGCTGGAAGGCCTGCCCATCGCCACCGTGAAGCCTGCTGTCGTTGAACCACTGGACGGCTACACCTTCGAGGGCTACCGCAACAAGGATGGCTCGGTCGGCACGCGCAACATCCTCGCCATCACGACCACGGTGCAGTGCGTGGCCGGCGTCGTTGCCCAGGCGGTCGCGCGTATCAAGGCCGAGCTGCTGCCGCGCTACCCGAACGTGGACGACGTCATCGGCCTGGAGCACAGCTATGGCTGCGGCGTCGCCATCGACGCGCCGGACGCCATCATCCCCATCCGCACGCTGAAGAACATCTCGCTGAACCCCAACTTCGGTGGCGAGGTGATGGTGGTCAGCCTGGGCTGCGAAAAGCTGCAGCCCRCGCGCCTGTTGCCGCCTGGGTCCTTCCCGATCACGGATGAACGCGACCCGGTAAGCGGCCCCGAGACGATCTGCCTGCAGGACGACGTGCACGTGGGCTTCATGTCCATGCTCGACGACATCGTGCAGAGCGCCCAGCCGCACCTGGAGCGCCTGAACGCCCGCAAGCGCGAGACCGTGCCGGCGAGTGAGCTCGTCGTTGGCGTGCAATGCGGCGGCAGCGACGCCTTCTCCGGCGTGACGGCCAACCCGGCCGTGGGCTTTTGCGCCGACCTGCTGGTGCGCGCCGGTGCCACCATCATGTTCAGCGAGAACACGGAGGTGCGCGACGCCGTCGATCAGCTCACCAGCCGTGCGGCGACGCCGGAAGTCGCCGACGCCATCATTCGTGAACTCGGCTGGTACGACCGCTACCTCGACCGCGGCCGCGTCGACCGCTCGGCCAACACCACGCCCGGCAACAAGGCCGGCGGCCTTTCCAACATCGCTGAGAAGGCGATGGGCTCCATCATCAAGAGCGGCAGCTCGGCCATCTCGCATGTACTCGCGCCCGGCGACAAGCTCAAGCGCGACCAGCGCGGCCTCGTCTACGCGGCCACGCCGGCTAGCGACTTCATCTGCGGCACGCTGCAGCTCGCCGCCGGCATGAATCTGCACATCTTCACGACAGGCCGCGGCACGCCCTATGGCCTGGCCGAATGCCCGGTCGTCAAGGTCGCCACGCGCACGGACCTGGCCCGCCGCTGGCATGACCTGATGGACGTCAACGCCGGCCGCATCGCCGACGGCGAGGCCACGATCGAGGAGACGGGCTGGGAGATGTTCCGTCTGCTGCTGGACGTCGCCAGCGGCCGCAAGAAGACCTGGGCCGAGCACTGGAAGCTGCACAACAGCCTGGTGCTGTTCAACCCCGCGCCTGTCACCTGAAATAACGCTGCCCCTCGCCCAGTCTTGCCCTGCTAAACGCGGGCAAGCCCAGTCGGTCTTGCAGACCGCGCTGCGGCTCGCGCCGCAGCTCTTCGGCAGGCACATGCCGCCCACTGGGCGCCATGTGTCCGGCCTCAGCCCCCGAGGGGACGGCGATGCTCGCGGCATCGAGCCGCGAGCACATCGCCAACCGGGCCGGCTAGGGAGCGGCCCGGCGCTCGGCCCGAAGACCGCGCCGTCCACGATGTGCACCCTCTCGTTCTATGCTTGGTCGCCATGACGACCCAGCAGCAACCGACAGTGGACCCAGCCGAACCCGGAACCGCGCTTGAAGGCGTGACGCAGGTAGTCGCCGAGCCCTTGCGTTTCAAGGCCAAGCTCGCCATCGGCGAGAACGCCTACAAGTCCTTGCGCATGATCAACCGCACCCGCGAGGTCTGGGACGTGCTGGGTGCCGCGGGCGCGGGCGCCGCCGTCGTGAAGTCGGGTGTGCTGGGCATCGGTGCCGCAGCCACGCCCATTGGCTGGGTGGCGCTGGCCGCGCTGGCCTCGGGCGGCGCCTGCTACGGCCTGTACCGGTGGCTGGGTGACACCAAGGGCGCGCGTGTCATCGAGATCCCCAAGTTCCTGAACACGCCGCTGGACACGCTGGGCCTGGCCCTCTTCGACCTCATCGCGCCGCTGGCGCTGCGGCTGGCCGCGGTGGATGGCCACATCGAGCCCGCCGAGCGGCAAGCGCTGGTGCAACACCTGGTGGACGACTGGGGGCTGGACGCCAGCTTTGTCACGCGGGCCATCGCGCAGATCGAGCCGAGCGTGATGCAAGGCTCGGTCGAGGAGGTGGCCGCTGAGCTGTCGGCCTTCCTGCATGCCAACCCCGACTGCAACCACAAGGCCATCGCCGCCGATCTCGGCCAGTTCCTGCGCCGGCTGCTGGAAGCCGGCGGGCCGCTGTCCGAGGCCGAGGAGGCGGCATTGGCAGCCAGCCTGACGCTGTTGCTGCAAGAGCCTGACGGCCCGCTCACCAAGGCCTGGGTCACCGCCAGGTCGGGCGCGGGCAAGGCGGCCGAACAGCTGGGCGCTTCGGCCAAGGAGGCGGCCGACTGGACGCGCGAGCGCCTGCCTTCGCCCGAGGAGCTGCAGGCCGCGGCCGGCACCGCAGCGACCAAGGCGTGGCATGGCGCCAGGTCGGGGGCTGAGCAATTGGGCACGTCGGCCAAGGACGCCGCTGACTGGACACGTGAGCGCTTGCCCTCAGCCGAGCAGTTGCAGGCCGCGGCCGATACAGCCGCGACGCAGGTCCAGCAGTCCGTGCAAAAGGCCGCCTCATGGGCTCAGGACAAGCTGCCCGCCGCAGCCCAAGTCCAGGATGCGGCCAAGCGCTCGGTGAGTTTTGCCAAGACCGGCATTGAGCGGATCAGGAAGCGGTCTGGCCGCTGAGACGCCGCGCGGCAATTGAGTTCCTGTAGGTCGGGGCCTGCAAGCCTGTGTGCCGATGTCCGGCACCGTGGCCGCGCCATGCTGGCAGTATGGTCTCACCGAAGAACGGGAGAGCCCCGAACGATGAGTGCTGAACGCCACCCCCTTGCCGGCAAGCCCGCGCCACCCGATGTCCTCATCGACGTCGAGGCCTTGCGCGAAGCCTATTTTTCGCGCCAGCCCGATCCGAGCTGCGCCGAACAGCAGGTCAGCTTCGGCACCTCGGGCCACCGCGGCTCGGCCCTGGATGGCTCGTTCAACGAATGGCATGTGCTGGCCATCACGCAGGCCATTTGCGACCACAGGAAGCAGAGCGACATCGCGGGCCCGCTCTTTCTGGGCGCCGACACGCATGCGCTGTCCGAGCCCGCTGTGCTCAGCGCACTGGAGGTGCTGGTCGCCAATGGCGTGGACGTGATGCTGGCGCCGGCGGGCCAGTTCACGCCGACACCGGCCGTGTCGCTGGCTATCCTTGAATACAACCGCGGCCGCGAAGGCTGGCAGCGCGCCGACGGCATCGTCGTGACGCCCTCGCACAACCCGCCGCGAGATGGCGGCTTCAAATACAACCCACCGCATGGCGGGCCGGCGGGCAGCGACGTCACGGCGGGCATCCAGGCGGCTGCCAACGAGTATCTGAAGCATTCGCTTGAAGGCGTCCTGCGCAAGGACGCCGAGCGGGCGCTCACCACGTCGGCCTGCCATGAGTACGACTTCCTCGGCAGCTATGTGGCGGCGCTGGGGCAGGTCATTGATTTCGACCTGATCCGCGCGGCCGGCCTGCAACTGGGCGTGGACCCGCTGGGTGGCGCGGGTGTGGCCTACTGGCCCGCGATCGCCGAGCACTACCGCCTGCCACTGACGGTTGTCAGCAACGAGGTGGATCCGCGGTTCGCCTTCATGACGCTGGA
The DNA here is from genome assembly GCF_056400485.1 of Roseateles sp. P5_B10. Classification (NCBI taxonomy): domain Bacteria; kingdom Pseudomonadati; phylum Pseudomonadota; class Betaproteobacteria; order Burkholderiales; family Sphaerotilaceae; genus Roseateles; species Roseateles sp. P5_B10. Next base: position 85 of record NZ_JBFULE010000332.1, on the reverse strand, counting down.
CTGGGACGGCCAGATCCGCATGGACCCGTCATCGCCCTGGGCCATGCAAAGGCTGACGAGCCTGCGCGATCGCTTCGACGTGGCC
>NZ_JBFULE010000331.1:0-5646 GCF_056400485.1 Roseateles sp. P5_B10 | reverse complement strand
CGTCTGCACGCTTTCGCTGACGGCCTCGAAACGCGGCGCCAGGGCCTGCACCTGCGAGATGATCTGCGACAGCTGCGCGCCGACCTGCTGCACCTCCTGCATGCCGCGGCGCACCTCCTCGGAAAACTTGTCCATGCCCATCACGCCGGCCGACACCGCGGACTGCATCTCCTTGACCGTCTGTTCGATGTCGTAGGTGGCGACTGCGGTCTGGTCGGCAAGCCGGCGGATCTCCGTGGCAACCACGCCAAAGCCGCGCCCATACTCGCCGGCTTTCTCGGCCTCGATGGCCGCGTTCAGCGACAGCAGGTTGGTCTGGTCGGCCACCTTGGTGATGGTGGTGACGACCTGGTTGATGTTGCCGGCCTTGTCGCTCAACACGGCGAGCTTGGCGTTGATCGAGCCAACCGCCTCCATCACGTTGTGCATGGTCTCGCTCATGCGCTGCAAACCTTCCTGCCCGCCGCCGGCGAGCAAGGCGGTCTCCTCGGCAACCTGCGACACCTCGCTCATCGTCTTCACGAGCGCGCGCGACGTGGCGGAAATTTCCTTGGAGGTGGCGCCGATCTCGGTGGTCGTCGCAGCGATCTCGCTGGCGGTGGCCTGCTGCTCCTTGGATGTGGCGGCGATCTCGGTCGCCRAGGTGTTGACCTGGATGCCGGACTGCTGGACCTGGCCGAACAGCTCCGTCAGCTTCTCCGTCATCCGGTTGAACCCCTGCGCCAGCGTGCCGAACTCGTCGCGCCGCTCCAGGTTCATCCGCTGCGTCAAGTCACCGGTGCTGATCGCGTCGGTGGCGGTGAGCAACCGGTGCAACGGCCGGGTGATCGATTGCAGCAGGACATAGCCGAGCGCAAGCGCCAGCAACAGTGCCGCGGCGAGACTGACCAGGATGGCCATGTTGGCCGTTGCGACCGCGCTCATGATCTGCCGGCCTGCCGCCTCGGCATCGGCCATGTTGTAGTCGACGACGGACTGCACGGCGGCGCGCAGCTTGTTGTACTGCGGGTCAAGCTGGCTGTGCAGCAGCGCCCGGGCCTCGTCGCGCTTGCTGGCCGCGCTCAGCTTCAAGATGTCGTCCTGCGTGCGCAGGTAAGGATTGGCAACGTGGAGGTTCTTGAACGCCTCGTAGTTCTCGCGATCCTCGGCCGAGAAGATGGTGCTCTCGTAGCTCTTGGCCAGGGTCTCCAGCCGAGCCCGGTTGACCTGCAACTGCGACTCGATCTTGCGCGCCTCGGTTTCATCCTTCTCGAACACCTGCTCCTGGGTCAACGCGAAGTTCTCTTGCCAGGCGGCCAGCAGCTGGCTGCTGTACAGCATGCCGGGCAAGGCCTCCTTCTGGATGACGGTCGCGTCCTGAGCCACGCGAGCGAGGCGGCTGTAGATGACAGCGCCCATGACAATCATCAACACCAGCACGGCGGCGAAGCTGGCGAGGATGCGGTGCCTCACGGTCAAGATATTCATCAAGTTCGGCTCCCTCGCCCTGCGTCATCAGCCCGGCGGGCAAGTCGACGCAATGCAGCTCACCGTACGCCCTGTCTAACGCGATCTCCGTGCGGTGCCGAACATCCCGAGCGAAGAAATGGAGTTGGCCGCCGGGCGGCTCGTCGTGCCTTCAGCGGCTTTTTGTCATCGGGGGCGCGGCTTCTACCTCTGCCAATGGGCCGACCGGGAAGGCTCGTCCGAGCTGCAAGCCTTCGCGCAATGGGCAATGGCCCAGAGCCGGCACTGGCGGCGCTCGATTGACGATCAGTACACGAGAGAGAAGGTGACGTAGCCCTCACCCTCCTCGGCCAAATGCTTGATGCCCGACGTACCGGCACTGATGCCGATGAACCTGAGCTGCCTTTGAGTTTCCCTGGCGTGCTTGGCCAGTGCCAACGCCGCCGTCATCCTGTCGTTGGCATGAGGCGCCAGGTCGTTGTAGATAAGCTCGAGGTTCGCTCCGGCTGTCATCAGCGAACTCAGGAATGCGGGTTGGAGCGTGTTGTTGTGCATCTGGTCTCTCCGTGGGTTGAGGGCAGCATAGTCTGCGAATTCCAGCACGACGACAGCCCGTTGTCCCGCCATGGCACCATATTGGCCCATGCCCCTGCACATCGCCTGCCTCTGCGCCGCCTGGTGCCGCACCTGCGAGTCCTACCAAGAAATCTTCGAAGCCGCCTGCGCCGAACTGCCCCAGGCCGGCCTGCATGTGCGCTGGATCGACATCGAGGACGAAGCCGAACTCATCGGYGACCTGGACATCGAGACCTTCCCGACGCTGCTCATCGCCGACGGCGAGCACATCCGCTTCGCCGGGCCGTTGACGCCGCAGCCCGAGACGCTCAGGCGCGTGCTGCGGGCGCACCTGGCGGACGCGAGGCCCATGCCCGTCGAACCGGCCTACGTCGAGCTGGCCTCGCGCCTGCGCAGCGAAGCCTGAGCTGGCCAGGGTCAAGGCCGCCCAAAACGGCCTGTCCGAGCTGACAAAAGCTGCTGCCTTTCCACGATGCGGCAGAACCCACGTTTTTCATGGGGGAGATGTAGGACTGCGCTGACAGAGACACGCGACGCATGCTGCTGTGCCGGCGGCGCGCCGGCACCCAAAGTCGGAGCATGTCCGCACCGCCGCAACACCCGCCGCATGACCTGACGCCCACCGGCGCTGCACAAGCATTCCTGCGCCTCGCCGGCGGCGCCGAAGCGGCCGCTGCCCCGGTGCGAGCCGTGCAGTTCGGTGCCGACCGCTTTGCCGAACATGGCCGCAGCCTGGCCGCGGCCCAGCGGGTGGACGATCCGCGCCAGCAGCCCCGCCCCTTCTCGCCGCGGCTGCGCAGCAATCTGCAGGTCTGGGCCGCCGCCCTGAGCGTGCTGTCCGAGGAAGGCCTGCAGGCCGACATCGACCCCGCCCACGCCTGGCTGCTGGACAACGCCCGCATCGTGCAGCAGCAGCTCGACGAGGTGCTGCACGACCTGCCGCGCAGCTACTTCCAGCGCCTGCCCCGGCTGGCCGACGAACCGCTGCAGGGCCTGCCGCGCATCTATGGCGTCGCCTGGGCCTGGGTGGCCCACGCGGACAGCTCGCTGGACCTGGCCCTGCTGCACCACTTCCTGGCCGGCCACCACGAGGCCGAGGCGCTGACATTGCGCGAGCTGTGGGCCCTGCCGTCCACGCTGCGCGTCGTGCTGGTGGAGAACCTGCGCCGCCTGGCCGAGCGCGCCGCCTGGCGTCATCTGGCGCGCCGCGCCGCCCAGCACCTGTTCGAGGCGCTGCCTCAGCTGGACGCGGCAGCGGTGCGCAACCAGCTGCAGCAATGGCAATCGGCCTGGCCGCGCGACCCTGCCATCACGGCCCTGGCCCTGCGCCTGCACGAGCGGCTGACCGACCGCGCCCTGGGCCAAGCCGAGCAGCGTGACTCCGATGACTCGTCCTGGGCGGCCGTGCACGCCTGGCTGGCCGAGGCGCTGCCCGACGCAGCCGCTGCGCAGGCCAGCGAGCAGGCCGAGAGCGCGGCCGACCACCAGAGCATCCGCAACGCCATCAGCAGCCTGCGCAACCTCGGCGCGGCCAACTGGGCCGGACTGTTCGAAGCTGTGCACCCGACGCTGCGCGCCCTGGGCCACATTGCCGTCTACCGCCAGGAGCACGAGGCCACGCGCGACATGGCCATGCACGCCATCGAGGCCCTGACCGAGCGCCACAACGTACCCGAGGCCGACGTGGCCCAGGTGCTGCGCCTGCTTTGCAACGACCCCGCCTGGGCCGAGGACGCAGAAGAGCGCGCCCCGCTGTACTGGCTGTCCGGCCCTGGCCGCGAACGCCTGCTGAGCGAACTTCGCCTCAAGCCTACCGCCGGCGAGCGCTTTGCCGCCGGGCTGCGCCGCCACAGTGTCGCCCTCTATCTGACCAGCCTGGCAGGGTTGCTGATCCTGGCCGAGCTGACGTTGCTGCTGCTGGGCCTGCCCCCGGGCGCCGGCTGGCCCATGGTGGTGGCGGCCGTGCTGCTGTCGCTGCTGCCGGCCAGCGAGGCCGTGGTCGCGCTGGCCAACCGCCTCATCAGCGAGTCCGCAGCGCCGGCGCAGCTGCCGCGCCTGACCTGGCATCACGGCATTCCGGCCGGGGCGCGCAGCCTGGTTGTCATTCCCTGCATGCTGACGCGGTCCAAGGGCATCGCGACCCTGCTCGCCCAGCTGGAGCGCCACCACCTGGCCAACCTGGAAGACGAGGCGCAGTTCGCGCTGCTCAGCGACTGGACCRATGCCAAGGCCGAGCACCAGCCCCAGGACGCGGGCCTGCTCGCCCAGGCGCGCGCCGGCATCGAGGCGTTGAACCAGCGCCACGGCACGGCCTGCGAGGGCCGGCCGCGTTTCCTGCTGCTGCACCGCGAGCGGCGCTGGAGCGAGACCGAGCAGCGCTGGATCGGCTGGGAGCGCAAGCGCGGCAAGACCGAGGCATTGGCCGCCCTGCTGGCCGGTCAGCCGCCCGAGCTGCTGCCTGACCGCTTCGTCGACCTGGGCGAGCTGTCCACGCCCGCACCGGACATCCGCCACATCATCACGCTGGATGCCGACAACGCCCTGCCCCCCGGCGCGCTGCGCGAGCTGGTCGCCATCGCCGCCCACCCGCTGAACCGCCCACGGTTGAGCCGCACATCCAGCGGCGCCGTCACCGTCGTGCGCGGCCACGGCATGCTGCAGCCGCGCGTCGCCACGCCGCTGGCCACAGCCGCCGGCAGCTCCACGGTGCATGGCACCTGGTTCCACAGCCTGTTCGCCGGCCAGCCGGGGCTGGACCCCTACAGCGCCGCCAGCTCCGAGGTCTACCAGGACCTGTTCGACGAAGGCAGCGCCGCCGGCAAGGGACTGATCGACGTGCAGGCCGCAGCGCAGGTGCTGGCCCACCGCATGCCCGAGGGCCAGGTGCTCAGCCACGACCTGCTGGAAGGCTCGCTGATGCGCTGCGCCGGCGTCAGCGACGTGGTGCTGGTGGAGCCCGCCCCCATGCATGCCGACGTGGCGGCCTCGCGCATCCACCGCTGGACGCGCGGTGACTGGCAGCTGCTGCCCTTCCTCGGCCACCCGCGCCGCTGGGGCCTGCACGGCATCCACATCTGGAAGATGCTGGACAACCTGCGCCGCTCCCTCGTCGCCCCGGCCGCCTTGCTGCTGCTGGTCGCGTCGTGGATGGGCCTGGGCCTGGCGCCGGCGTGGGCGCTGGGGCTGGTGGCCGCCACCTTCGGCGCCGGGCCGTTGATGGGCGCTCTGGCGGCCTGCGCGCCGTCGGGCGACCGCATCTCCCTGCCGCGCTTTTACCGGCAGGCGGCCATTGAACTCGGGCGTGCCATCGGCGGCGTCGTCTGGCACATCGCACTGCTTCCCGCGGCAAGCTGGCTCAGCATCGACGCCATCGTGCGCGCGCTGTGGCGCCAGCGTGTCAGCCATCAGCATCTGCTGGAATGGACCACCGCAGACGCGGCGGAAGCCGCGGCGCGCACCGACTGGCGCTCGCTGTGGCGCCAGCACAAGCATGTGACCTTTGCCACCGGCGCGCTGGCCCTGCTGCTGATGACGCCGGCCCTGATCGGCCGCCCCGTCGACTGGGACCAGGCCCTGCCGCTGCTGCTGGCCTGGGCACTGACGCCGCTGTGGATAGGCCTGGCC
>NZ_JBFULE010000330.1:0-5650 GCF_056400485.1 Roseateles sp. P5_B10 | reverse complement strand
GGTCAATGAGGTCTAGATGCCTACTTATCCGGATTCCCAGAGTCGACGCCTCTCGGCCAGGAGCGGCCATTGGCTAGCGGCAGCTTCGGGTAATCTTTTCCTCACGCTGGTGCGTCCTTGACGCCGCACTTATCAACCGTTGAGCCTCACGCGAATGCCGTCCCCGCTCTTTCAGTTTGAGCTTCGTCCCCTCGATCAAATACAGCCATGGGGCGCACCTGCGGACCCGAACTTGCACTGGTTCGGTCTCACTGACGGCGAATATTGGATTCAGGCTGGTGAACACCGACTGTTCGAGTACGCCAACCCCGCCCAGGCACAGTCCGGCGGATCACGGTTCTGCGACTACCAAGTGGTGCGTCTTTATGAAGATGTGATCGATCTTGCTCCCTACGCGCTGGAGCCCGTCCCGGAGGAACTCCAGCAATACATCGAGATAGATGAATCGAAGCCTTGGAAGCACTTTTGGTTGAAATGGTGCGAGGCCATAGACGAACACGATGTGTCTGAGGAGACTCTGGATCTACTAGACAACGCTGGCTCGTGGATGGGTCGTCGCCAGCTTGATTCGCTCTACCTGACTCCGTCAACCAACGTCATCGTGTGGTCGGACTCAGATTCCGTTCACTTTCAGTGGGACAACCGAGACAAGCTTCTGCACGGCTGTCAGGCTTGGTCGGCGCAGCATGGGAGCTGGCAATTGCCTCGTGCCAACTTCGCGGACGAGGTTCGCAACTTTCATGATCGGCTGATGGAACAAATGGCGCAACGGGTCTCGCAGGTCGCGGCAGGGGCTCTTGCCAAGAGCGTTCGCGTAGATCTTGAGGGGCTACGCCGAGAGCAAGAGGCCCGTTCRCAATCCATTGAGCGCAACTTTGACCAGCCCGCAGCCCCAACTGATTGGCCTGTGGTCCTTGCGGCCATACGGTCGCTCGAAGCCCGCCACGGCTGAACCTTTTCCCAAGCGCCAATTCGGCACGACAGCTTCTCAGCAAGAAGATCGGCAAGGCGAAAGCCGGCAACGGGTCGGGACTTACCTTCCGCTGCCGTCCGGGGCGAGCGACAGCTTTTCGGCAGTTCACTTCGACCTGGACGACGACAGCTATGGGTCGGTTGCTGCCGGTCAGCAGGCGTCTCCCCCGAGCGCTCGGCGGTACCGCGCGCTCGGGTTGCCTTACTTGCGGAACTTGCGCACCAGGTCGTCGACGCGAGGCCCGCCGGCCTGGGCTGCGCCGGAGACCTTGATGATGCTCAGCGTGCGCTCGGCGCCGGCTTCGAGGGTGGCCTCATGGACGGCTTGCAGCAACGGCCAGACCTTCTCGGGCGGGCCTTCGACGACCGTGCCCATGGCGTGCATCTCATAGTCCAGGCCGGAGGCCTGAATGACGGCGATGGCGGCGTCGACATGCTTGTAGCGGTCGTCTACCGTACCGGCCGGCCGCGGGATGACCTGGATCTCGGCAATCATGTGCCGGCTGGTGGCTGCTGCGCCCACGCCGCGCCGCTGGCCAGGAGCGACAGCGACAGGAACGAAAGCCGGAAACGACGCAAATGTGAGAACGATGGATGTGCCATGTGCAACTCATGCAGATGGCAGGTCGGCAAGCGTTCGGGGCGGCGGTGCCGACGCAAGAAAGTGAAAGCCGGCAGGCCCCTGAACGTGCTTCCCTGCGCGAGGATTACCTCAATCAGGTTCAAAGGGACTCTCTCAGTCAGCACGCGCCTTGCGGTCGTGCCAACACCTCCAGCGGATGGCCGCGTCGAAAGCCTGGTGGCTGCCAGCGTGGCCGGCCGCCAGTGTAGAGAAGCCCGCGCTTCTTCAAGCTCACTCGACACGCGCTAGGCTGGCGCCCTTCAGGATGCCGCCATGACCACCGCCGCCTCGCCACCCGCCATCGTCTCCATCTCGCCGCTGGGCATGCCCTGGGAGACGCTCGACCCCTTCCTGTTCTGCGTCCACCACGACGACGCCTACCCACCCGGCAACGGCCGCTACGGGCCGGATGCGGCGCTGCTGAAGGGCCGCCAGATCGGCTCGGACTTCTCAGGGCAGGGCGGCTGGAGCATGTATCACGGCGAGCAGGTGCCCGGCTTCCCGGCCCACCCGCACCGCGGCTTCGAGACGGTGACGATCGTGCGCCAGGGCCGCATCGATCACGCCGACTCGCTGGGCGCCGGCGCGCGATTCGGGGGCGGCGACGTGCAGTGGCTCACCGCTGGCCAGGGCATCGTGCACGCGGAGATGTTCCCGCTGCTGCACACGGACAAGCCCAACCCGCTGGAGCTGTTCCAGATCTGGCTCAACCTGCCGGCCGCCAGCAAGATGGTGGCGCCGCACTTCACGATGTTCTGGTCGCAGGAGATCCCGCGGCACCGCTTCGTCGACGATGCCGGGCACGCGACCGACGTCGTCTGCATCGCCGGTGCCCTGCCAACGCCCGCCGGGGTGACCCAGCCGCTGGCGCCGCCGCCTGATTCCTGGGCCTCGCGCGAGCAGGCAGACGTGGCCATCTGGACCCTGCGCCTGGCGCCGGGTGCGCAGTGGGTGCTGCCGCCGGCGACGGGCGCGGACACGCGCCGCAAGCTCTACTTCTTTGCCGGCGCACGGATCACCGTCGATGGCCATGCCGTGGCCACGCGGCACGCGATCGAGCTGCGAGCCGGCGCCGCGGTCACGCTCGTCAATGGCGGAGAAACAGCAGCCGAGTTGCTGATGCTGCAGGGCCGCCCCATCGGCGAGCCCGTCGCCCAATACGGCCCCTTCGTCATGAACACGCAGCAGGAGCTGCGCCAGGCCTTCGAGGACTACCGCCGCACCCAGTTCGGCGGCTGGCCCTGGAGCGACCCGGCGCCCGTGCATGGCGACGAGGCCGGCCGCTTCGCACGGCATGCCGACGGCCGGACGGAACTGTTCCCGTCGCAGGAGGCTTGATCGTTCTATCCGCCCGCCCTGAGCCGGTGGATCTCCTCGATCAGGTCCACCACCAGCGCCGCGAGTTCCTGGTTGGCGTCGAAGTCCTGTTCGATGGCCAGCAGCCGGCCGGCGCGGTGCAGATGCGGGCTGGCGAAGCGCCGGCTTTCGCCGTCGCCACTGTGGCAGCCCAGCAGGCCGGCATCCAGCCGCTGGCTCAGCCAGTCGACGCTGACGCCGCAGGCGCAGGCCAGCTCTTCGAGCGTCAGCGTCTGCTCGTCGATGACCACGCCGACCAGCACATCACCGTCGTTCATGGCTCGCCTTCTGCGCGGGGGTGGAAGTCACGACCGACGGCAGCGGCCATGACCTCGTAGGCGGCACGCGCGCCCGGCAGCGTGGAGGGCGGCAGCACGACCTCGACCTCCAGCACCATGTCGCCTGCCGGCTCACCTGCCAGGCCGCGGCCCTTCAAGCGCAGGCGCTTGCCATGCGGTGTGTCCGGTGGCACGGTCACGCTGACCGTGCCGGCAGGCGTGGCGGCGCTCACGTCGCCGCCCAGCGCGGCCTCCCAGGGCGTCAGCGGCAGCTGTTCATGTACGTCACGGCTCTTCTCACGGGCGACGTCCTTGAACTGGATCTCCAGGTACAGGTCGCCGCTCGCGCCGCCGCCACGGCCCGCCGAGCCCTGTGCCGGCAGGCGGATGTGCTGGCCCGCGCGTATGCCCTTGGGGATGCGGACCTGCACGTTGCGCACGACGACGGCACGGTGGCCCTGCTCGTCCGGCGCCAGGCCGCGCACGTTGACCGAGCGTACGGCGCCGTCGATGGCGTCTGAGGCGTCGATGACCAGCTTGACGTGCTCATCGGTCCCGCGTTCGGGCTTGGCGTCCGGCGGCTCGGGCTTGGCATCGCGGCCGAACATGCTGGTGAAGAAGTCGCTGAAGCCCTGGCCACCTCGCCCGGCGGTCGCCCCGCCTTCATAGGTGAAGCCCTGCTGCCAGTCGCTGGGGAGGTCGGGCTCGGCGGGTTTGCCGGCGCCAGTGGTCGCCTGCTGGCGCCGGCGCACGCCGTCATAGGCGACGCGACGCTGCGGGTCGGCCAGCACGTCGTAGGCCTCGTTGATGCGGGCCATGGACGCATGCGCATCGGCGGACTGGTTCACGTCGGGGTGAAGCAGCCGCGCCTGACGCCGGTAGGCCTGCTTGATGGCAGCCGCATCGGCATCGGCGGCGACACCCATGATCCGGTAATAGTCTTCAAAGCGCATGGGCCGAGTATGGAATTGCGGCGCGCAGGGACTGTCGGACGGGGCCGCCTTCCGCGGCGGACGGGTTCCTACGTCGCGGCGTTGACAGGCCCCAGCTCCCTCAGCCAGGTCCAGGGGTAGATGCCGCGGTCGTGGCCGTCGCTGAAGATGAGGTTCAGGGCGTAGCGGCCCACCGGCACGGCATCGACCAGCTCGGCCGGTGCGGGTGCGGGCTCGCCGCGCTCGGCGCGAGCACGGCAGCCGCCGCAGCGGCAGACGGCGCGCAGCCGGGCGGCTGGCAGCTCGGCCGCGCCGTCGGGCCAGCGCAGGTGCAGCGCGGCGGGCGTCAGCTCGACGGCTTGCGGGAGATCGCTCATCGGTCCACCCCGACCGGTGCACCCAGGCGCTGCAGCGACAGGCGCACGGCCTTGCGGACTTCCGGGTCGGGGTCGGCAGCGGCGGCTTGCAGCGCCGGCACGGCGGTCGCGTCGCCGATGTCGCCCAGCGCGATGGCCGCCTCCTTGCGCAGGTTGCCGGCCGGGTGGATGAGAGCCTGGCTCAGCACGGGCAGGGCTTGCGCGTCGGCAATGCGGCCCAGGGCCCGGGCGGCACGCAGGCGCACCTGCCAGTAGTCGTCGTCCATGGCGGCGCGCAGCGCGGTGGCGGCGGCCGTGGCGCGCAGCTTGCCGAGCGTGGAGGCGGGGCGAGGCGGCATGGGCTAGCAGACGTTCGCCGGAGCGCGGGTCCTTCAGCTCCGTGAGGGACTGGGCGGCGGCAGTGGCGACTTCGGGTGTGTCGCTCAGCGCAGCGACCAGCGCGTCAACGACGGCGGGTTCGCTCAGCCACCCGCATGCTGCAGCTGATAGTCGCGCAGCGAGCGCAGCAGCGCCTGCTGGCGCGCGCCGGGCTGCAGCTGCCGCGCCACCTGCTCGAAGCGCCCCACGTTGCCGGCGTTCAGGAAGGGCCCGACGTTCTCGGCCACCGACTGCGCGGCCTGCCAGCCKCCGGTGTGGACGAGGCCGACGAACATGTCGTCGTAGCCGCTGGACAGGCCGAGCTGCTGCCACTGCTGCAGGACCGGATAGGCCTTGGCAAGCAGCACGGCGTCATAGGTTCGGCCCAGTGCCGCAACGGCAGCCGCCGCGGTCTCGGCCGAAGGTGGCAGCCGAGCGGCGAGCGCCAGCGCCGCGGCCTGCACATGACCGTCGGGAAAAGCCAGCAGCTCGCGCGCCCACGCGGCCTGGTCGACGGGGCTGCCATGGGCGGTGAGGCGGTCCAGCTGCTCCAGCAGCAGGCGCACTACCTCGAAGTGCTCGTCCAGGCCTTCGCCGCGGGTCAGGCGGCAGCTGTCGGCGGCGTGGCAGCGAATCAAGGTGCGCAGCGCCTGCGCCGGCGGCGCGCTGCCGAGCGATGCAACCGCGGCGGGCTCGACAGCGGCTGTGGCCGCCGGCAGCGGCCCGGCCGGCGACGAGGCGCTGGCGGAAGGGGCT
>NZ_JBFULE010000329.1:0-5657 GCF_056400485.1 Roseateles sp. P5_B10 | reverse complement strand
GCACCCGCGTGAAGGCGTCGCTGGGCGTTGTGCAGATCCAGCCGACGCTGGTAACGGTGGACGCCGTGCTCGGCGGTGCGGCGCTGGCCTGCACGGAGGCCAAGGCGGCCGGGGGCGACAGCGTGCGGGTCTTCGTTTCCACCGGCGGCTACGAGGAACTGGCGGGCTGATTTCACGTTTGCTGGCGCGGCGAACCCCGGAAATGCGGGGTTTTTCGCCAAATGTTCTAAAGTTCACCTACAACGCGGTCGATGTAGCGGCCAGCGCGCCTGAGAACTGAATCCCGATGAACGTCCCCTTGTCCACCGCCATGTCCGGCATCTCGTCAGCGAACGAGCGGCTGCGCGCGTCGGCGGCCAATATCGCCAATCTGGCGAGCAGCAACCAGGCTCGTCCGAGCGTGGAGCCGACGAACGTCGACAAGGTGCCCGAGCGCGAGATCAACCCGGCCAACGAGATCGTCGAACAGCAGTCCGCGGCCTACTCTTTCGTCGCCAACCTGAAGGTGCTGCAGACGCAGATCAACACCACTSGTGCACTGCTGGACATCAAGGCCTGAGCGGCCTTCTTCCTGCGACAGAAGCGGCCTCGGGCCGCTTTTTCTTTGGCCGGCCGGCTTTTTCACCCCGTTTACCGAGCGGCTCCGTACAAGCAAAGGTCCCATCCCTGCGAAGGATCCGCCATGAGTTCCCTGCTTCCGCTGCGCCGCCGCACCGCCTTGCTCCAGTTAGCCGCTTTGACGGGCCTGGCCGGGCTGCACGCCAGTTGTGCCGCCGTCGTGTCGCCGCCCCTGCTCGACATGCAGCTGATCGACCGCGACAGCGGCGCCTCGCTGGCCCAGTACGCCAGCCGTGGTCGCCGCTTCAGCCCGGGCATGCCCGGCTCGCGCTACGCCATCCGGCTCAGCAACCGCAGCGCCGAGCGGGTGCTGGTGGTGCTGTCGGTGGACGGCGTCAACGCCATCACCGGCGACACCGCGGGTTTCAACCAGTCGGGCTATGTGCTGAGCCCGGGCGAGAGCCATGACATCACGGGCTGGCGCAAGAGCGATGAGCACATCGCGGCCTTCGAGTTCACCTCGCTGGGCGATTCCTATGCGGCGCGCACCGGGCGGCCGGCCAATGTCGGCGTGATCGGCGCGGCGGTGTTCCGCGAGGTCTACGTGCCGCCGCCGGTCTACGACGCGCCGCTCGTGTCGCCTGCTGCGCCAGTGGCGCCCAGCCCATTGAGCCGACTCAACAGTGGGACAGCGGACGCTGCAGTCCAGGCAGCTCCAGCGCGCGAAGGCGCGGGGCGGGCTGAGGCGGAGCGCTCGGTGCGGGCCAAGCTGGGCACGGGGCATGGTGCGTCGGAGTGGTCGCCCATTGCGCACACCGGCTTCCAGCGGCGCACATCACAGCCCGAGCAGTTGCTGGAGATCCACTACGACAGCCAGGCCAATCTGATGGCGGCGGGCATCATGCCCCGACCCATGGCGCAGTTGCCGCGGTCCTTCCCCAACAGCAGCGGCGGCTATGTGCCCGACCCGCCGCCGCGCTGGTGAGGCCTCGCCCGATGCCGCAAACCCACCTCTGGCCGGCGTAGCATCCGCGCCGCATGCCTGCGAGTGAACCCGCTGATGAAGAGCTCATCGCCAGCTATCTGCGCGGCGACATGGGGGCGTTCGACCGGCTCTACCGCCGCCATGACCGCAAGACCTTTGCCTTCGTTCGCCAGATGCTGCACCCCACGGATCGCGCCACGGTGGAGGACCTGCACCAGGAAGGCTGGCTGGCCGTTGCAGCCAAGGCCGCCAGCTTCGCGCCCGCAAAAGCCAGGTTCTCGACCTGGCTCTACACCGTGCTGCGCAACCGCGTGCTGGACCATGTTCGGGCGCGTCCGCCGCAGGGAGACGAGGCCGACCCGGATCAACTGGCCTCGGCCGCCGCCGGGCCGGAGCAGCTGCTGGTGTCCAAGCGCCTGGTCGAGGCCGTTGAAGGCGCCTTGCTGCGCCTGTCCGTCGAGCAGCGGGAGGCATTCTTGCTCTTCACCGTGGTCGAGCTCAGCCTCGCCGAGATTGCCGACGTGACCCAGGCCCATCCCGAAACCGCCAAGACCCGGCTGCGCTATGCGCGCGAGGCCCTGCGGCACCGTTTGAGCGAGTGGCGCGATGGCTGAGTTCGATCCCACCACGCCCAACGACGCGGCCGAGGCTGCGTATCGCGAAGCCCTGCTCGGTGACGACGCGGGCCGCGAGCAGCGACGTGCACGGCTGATGGCGGCGTTGCCCCGGCCGGATGTGGCCGCTGCCGTGCCCGTCGCCGAGAACGCCCTGGCATGGCGCTGGCAACCCTATGCGCTGGGCCTGCTCATGATGGGGCTGCTGGTGGCGGCAGTACTGGTCTTGAAAGGACGAAACACCGAGCCGCGACCGGAAGCCGATCCGCGGCTGGCCGCGGCCGCGCCCGCATCGACGGCGGCCGTGGTGGTGGCCCAAGCCAGCCCGGCCGTCGAGCCCCAGCCCGCGCCTGCCGCTGAAGTGCCCCGCACAATGGCCAAGGCCAGCCTTGCCAAGCCGCGTGCCGAACGGTCTGCTCCTGCCATGATGGCGGATGCGACGCCGCCGCGGTTGCAAAGGCAGGCGGAGGTGAGTGCGGGCACGGCCCAACCGGAGCCACCTGTGATGCAGTCGCCACCGGCCGAGCCGGTGATGGCTGCCGCGCCACCACCCGCTGCACCGGCGGTAGCTGCCGCGCCGTTGCCGCCCCGAGCTGTGGCCRACGCGTCCAGCCAGGCCGAGATGCTGGCGCGGTCGGAAGCAGTTTCAAGCGGGGTCGCGGCCAGGTTTCGAGCGGCGCCGCAGATGGCCCAAAGCCTGGCCGCCTCCGACGTCGCCGAATCGGCGAAAGCCACCATGCCGGCCAATGCCTTCCTGTTGGCGGCTGCCGATCACGCTGACCTGGCGACGGCACGCTCGGCGCTGAAGGCCGGCGCTTCGGTCCACCTGCGTGACAACCAGGGCCGCACGGTTCTCATGCTGGCCGCGCGCACCGGGTCGCGCGAGATGGTGAACCTGTTGCTCGCTGCCGGCGCCCGCAAGGCAGACCGCGATCCCCAAGGCTGGACGGCCGCAGACCATGCCGACGCTCAAGGGCATGGCGATCTGATGCACGTCCTGCGCTAGGCGCCCCACAGGGCGCAAAAAAGCCCGCCGGGCTGGCGCGCGGCGGGCTGGCTTTTGAAGCCTTCAGCCTCAGGCCGCCACGGCCTTGGCCGTGTCCGCGTACTCCTCGATCTGGTCGAAGTTCAGGTACTTGTAGATCGAGGCGCCGTCCTTGTTCACGACGCCCATCGCCTCGTGGTACTCCTGCACCGAGGGGATGTGGCCCAGCTTCGAGGCAATCGCCGCCAGCTCGGCCGATGCCAGGAACACGTTGGTGTTCTTGCCCAGGCGATTCGGGAAGTTGCGGGTGGAGGTGGATACGACGGTCGCGCCTTCGCGCACCTGGGCCTGGTTGCCCATGCACAGGCTGCAGCCCGGCATTTCGGTACGCGCACCGGCCGTTCCGAAGGCGGCGTAGTGGCCTTCCTTGATCAGCTCGCTCTGGTCCATCTTGGTGGGCGGAGCGACCCACAGCTTGACCGGGATGTCGCGCTGGCCGCCCAGCAGCTTGGCCGCGGCGCGGAAGTGGCCGATGTTGGTCATGCACGAGCCGATGAAGGCCTCGTCGATCTTGGTGCCGGCGACTTCGGACAGGAACTTGGCGTCGTCCGGGTCGTTGGGGCAGCAGAGGATGGGCTCCTTGATGTCGGCCAGGTCGATCTCGATGACGTGGGCGTATTCGGCGTCCTTGTCGGCTTCCAGCAGTTCCGGATTGGCCAGCCAGGCCTCGACCTTCTCGATGCGGCGCTGCAGCGTCTTCGCGTCGGCATAGCCGTCGGCGATCATGTTCTTCATCAGCRCGACGTTGCTGGTGAGGTATTCCTTGATCGGCGCCGGGTTCAGCTTGATCGTGCAGCCGGCGGCCGAGCGCTCGGCGGAGGCGTCGCTCAACTCGAAGGCTTGCTCGACCTTCAGGTCAGGCAGGCCTTCGATCTCGAGGATGCGGCCCGAGAAGGCGTTTTTCTTGCCGGCCTTGGCAACCGTCAGCAGGCCGGCCTTGATGCCGTACAGCGGGATGGCATGCACGAGGTCGCGCAGCGTCACGCCGGGCTGCATCTCGCCCTTGAAGCGCACCAGCACGGACTCGGGCATGTCCAGCGGCATCACACCGGTGGCGGCGCCGAAAGCCACGAGGCCGGAGCCGGCGGGGAAGGAGATGCCGATCGGGAAACGGGTGTGCGAGTCACCACCGGTGCCGACCGTGTCGGGCAGCAGCAGGCGGTTCAGCCAGCTGTGGATGACGCCGTCACCCGGGCGCAGCGACACGCCGCCACGGTTGCTCATGAAGGCGGGCAGCTCGCGGTGGGTCTTGACGTCCACCGGCTTGGGATAGGCGGCCGTATGGCAGAACGACTGCATGACCAGGTCGGCCGAGAAGCCCAGGCAGGCCAGGTCCTTCAGCTCGTCGCGGGTCATCGGGCCGGTGGTGTCCTGCGAGCCGACCGTCGTCATCTTGGGTTCGCAGTAGGTGCCGGGGCGAACGCCCTGGCCCTCGGGCAGGCCCACGGCGCGGCCGACCATCTTCTGCGCCAGCGTGAAGCCGGCCTTGGTCGCCACGGGCGGCGAGGGCAGGCGGAACAGCGTGGACGCGGGCAGGCCCAGGAACTCGCGCGCCTTGGCGGTCAGCGAGCGGCCGATGATGAGGTTGATGCGGCCGCCAGCGCGCACTTCGTCGAACAGCACGTCGCTCTTGAGCTTGAACTCGACCAGGGTCTCGCCGTTCTTCACCAGCTTGCCGTCGTAGGGCAGCACGTCGATGACGTCGCCCATCTCGAGCTTGGACACGTCCACTTCGATGGGCAACGAGCCGGAGTCTTCCTGCGTGTTGAAGAAGATCGGCGCGATCTTGCCGCCCAGCGTGACGCCGCCGAAGCGCTTGTTCGGCACGAAGGGGATGTCCTGGCCCGTGGCCCAGATGACGCTGTTGGTGGCGGACTTGCGCGAGGAGCCGGTGCCGACGACGTCGCCCACGTAGGCGACCAAGTTGCCCTTCTTCTTCAGGTCCTCGATGAACTGCATCGGGCCGCGCTTGCCGTCTTCCTCGGGCTTGAAGGCCGCACCGCCAGCAGAACCAAAGTCCCCACGGGTGTTCTTCAGCATCGCCAGGTAGTGCAGCGGGATGTCGGGGCGGCTCCAGGCATCGGGCGCCGGCGACAGGTCGTCGGTGTTGGTCTCGCCGGGCACCTTGAAGACGGTGACGGTGATCTTCTTCTCGACCTCGGGGCGGCTGGTGAACCACTCGGCATCGGCCCAGCTCTTCATCACCTCCTGCGCCTTGGCATTGCCGGCCTTGGCCTTGGTGGCCACGTCGTTGAAGAAGTCGAACATCAGCAGGGTCTTCTTCAGGCCTTCAGCGGCCACACCGGCGACTTCGGCGTCGTCCAGCAGCTCGATCAGCGGATGCACGTTGTAGCCGCCCACCATGGTGCCGAGCAGCTCGGTCGCCTTGGCCTTGGAGATCAGGCCGACCTTGATGTCGCCGTGCGCGACGGCGGCCAGGAAGCTGGCCTTGACC
>NZ_JBFULE010000328.1:0-5658 GCF_056400485.1 Roseateles sp. P5_B10 | reverse complement strand
CCCGTGGCTCGCGCCCGTCGGCAAGGACCTGTTCGTCAAGCGCATCTGGCGCGACGAGAACGCCATCGAGGAACTGGAAACCCGGCTGGTGCGCTTCATGCGCCTGGTGGACAGCTTCCTCGAGATCCTGCGCGCGCCCCAAAAGATGAGCGGCGCCCCGAAGGACGGCGCCGAAGCCGCCCAGCCGCCCGAGCCTCCGCCGTGGGAAGCCCCGCGCGCGCCGGCCGCCAAGCCCGCCCCCGTCGACCTCGACGCCATCACCTTCTGAGGATCACCATGAGCACCGAAACCCTCGACCTCCCGCCTATCGACGCAGCCGCACCGGTCTCCTCTGCTGGGGCTGCTGTAGCCGCCCTTCAGCCGGACCTGGCCAAGCTCGACCTGCAGACCGTGGCCCTGGCCCAGTTCAACGGCTCGCATGYCGCCGCGAAGGCCGCCCGCGAGACCCTGGCCGGCGTCGAGCACGACCTCAGCACGCCGACGAAGCTGGCGGACGCCAAGTCGCTGCGCAACCGGCTGATCAACGTGCCGCTGGCCGATGCCCGCAAGGTCTCGGCCGGCCTGAAGTCCAAGCTGACGACCGTGAGCAGGGCTGTCGGCGCAGAGCTGACTGCCATCGAAACGGCTTTCGAGGGTGTCGAGCAGCTCATCACCCCGCAGATCGACGCCGCGCAGACCAAGCTCGACGAAGAGCGCCGCCTGGCCGCGGAGAAGGAAGCCGCCCGGGTGGAAGCCCA
The DNA here is from genome assembly GCF_056400485.1 of Roseateles sp. P5_B10. Taxonomy (NCBI): domain Bacteria; kingdom Pseudomonadati; phylum Pseudomonadota; class Betaproteobacteria; order Burkholderiales; family Sphaerotilaceae; genus Roseateles; species Roseateles sp. P5_B10. Next base: position 4,921 of record NZ_JBFULE010000328.1, on the reverse strand, counting down.
CAAGGTCAACTTGGCCAAGCTGGCCGGCTACGTCGAGCACGCCCGCGGGCTGCCGGCCGCGCGCATCGCCGACGGCATCACCAAGGTCGAGGGCATCGTCATCGACCGTGAAGCCTGGGAAGACTTTGCCGACCAGGCTGAAGAGCAGAAGGCCGTGACGCTGGAGCGCATGCGCGCGCTGCTGGCCACGGCGCAGGCCGACGAAGAGCGGGAGCGCATCGCCGCGGCGCAAAAGGCCGAGGCCGACCGCCTGGCCGCCATCGCTGCCGACCTGGAGCGCCAGCGCGCCGAGTTGCAGGCCCAGCAAGAAGCCGCAGCACAGGCCCAGCGTGAGCGCGAGGAAGCCGAGCGTGTCGAGCTGGAAGCTCAGCGGCAAGCGCAAGCCATCACCACACGCATCGCCAGCGAAGCGGCAAAGGCTGCAGCGCCAGGTTTTGTTGCCCGCAAGGCGCTTCCCGATGGCGTGATCGCCGGCGCCGTGGTCAACGACAGCGGCAACTGGTACGCCGCCGACGGCACCTTCATGAATCCGGATGGCAGCCGCAGCATCTTCGACGACGTGGACGAGGAGTCCGAGATCGAGTTCGCGCCGCAGGCTGCAACCAACACCCACGAGCAGGGCTCGCAACAGGTTCTGAAGGCAGAGGCGCCCGCGCCCGACGCTACCGACCGCGGCGCGCCTGTCACACAGAGCCCGGTCTGCGGACCTATGGGCGCAGGGCAAGCCGCCGCCGCGGCACCCGCTCCGGAGGTTCGCGCCTTCCACCCTGCCGCGGCCGCGCTGCGCAACGAGCTGCCGACCATGACCCTGGGCCAGCTGGGCACGCGGCTCGGCTTCAACCCCACCGCCGACTTCCTGGCCAGCCTGGGTTTCGAGGCCCACAAGGAGCGCGCAAGCCGGCTGTAMCCGCCAAGCGATTTCCCGGCAATCTGCCTCGCCATTTCCGCGCACCTTATCGCGCTGGCGGGCCAACAGCGGCAGGCCGCCTGATCAAAGGGACAGCAGCACGGCACTGCGGGTTAGCGCCGCAGCCTCCCAATGCACCCGCTGCTTCATGCGAATCCGTGCTGCTGGCCCACCCTTTCAACCCCACTAGAGAGAGATCACCATGCCCAAGGAATACAAAGCCCCTCAAGCCTTCGAGGAAGGCGACGCGCCCGCGATCGCGCTGACGCCCGTCGAGTCGAACAAGGTCGCGGCCATCGGCCATTGCCCGGTGACCAACACGCTGGCCGTGTCCTTCAAGACCGGCAACGCCGTGTATTGCTACCCGGGCGTGACCGCCGAGCAGCACGCCGCCTTCGTCGGGGCCGAGTCAATCGGCAAGCACTTCGGCCTGAACTTCCAGGCGGCTCCGTTCAAGAAGTACCGCGCGGCCGAGCAGCAGCCGGCCTGAGCATGCCGACCTGCCCCTACTGCCAGCAGCCCGCCCAGCTCGCCACGGGCGCCGAGATCTATCGCAACCGCGATGACCTGGCCGCCCTGAGCTTCTGGGCCTGCTTCCCGTGCGGGGCATACGTCGGCTGCCACAAGCGCGGCGCCTGGTTCTACCGGGCCGGCAAGAAGGTCGTCAGCGACGGCACCGAGCCGCTAGGTCGGCTGGCCAATGCCGAGCTGCGCGCCGCCAAGCAGGCCGCGCACGCCGCGTTCGATCCGACTTGGATGAACACCGGCCAGCCGCGCAAGACCGCCTATGCGTGGCTGGCCCACAAGCTGGGCATCCCGGTTGAGGACTGCCATATCGGCGAGTTCGATGTTGACCGGTGCCGCCTCGTTGTCGAGATCTGCAAGAGGGAGAAAGCCTATGGCTGAAACCAGCACCTACTGGCACGGCGGCCGGCCTGGCATCCAGCGCGGCGCCTACATCCTGCCGCCGTCAATCACCAAGGCGCCCAACCTGTCGCAGTACGGCGCGGCCGTCGTGCATCGAAAGGATCGCGTCTACGTCACGACACAGCAAGCCGCGGCGCTTCTGTACGCCGCCAGCGTGAAGCGCGGCGTGATCTACGAATGCGAACCGCTTGGCCTGATCGAGCCCGACCCTGACTGCACGCTGCCAGGACTGTCGTTCCAGTGCGAGAAAGCCCGCGTGATCCGAGTCATCAAGCCCAAGGCCAGCGACATCGAGTATGCGCGTGCCGTCCTTCTGGAGCCCGCGCATGTCTAGGCGCGCCCGCCTCCGCCAGCAGGCCCGCCCCTGGCAACAAGCCCCCGAGCCGCCGCCCATCGACTGGGTCGCACTCCAGCAAGACCTCGCGAAGAGCCGCGAGCAGCAGACCCAGCAACCGAAAGGCCCCAATGCCTGACATCACCCCGCCGCCCGGCTGGCGCTTCACCCGCCTCGACGCCCGCAGCATCGAGGTGCATTGCCCCACCTTCTCGACGCCGCTGGTCGTCAGCCTGGACGTCAGCGACCGGCACCTGCTGAGCTTCTACAACCTGGCCGCCGACCTGATTGGTGCCCGCGCAGGGGCTGGGAATCTGCCGCCGCTGCCGACCCCGAAGTGGATCTATCACGCGTCTGACGTGCCAGGCGAAGACGACCTCTATCTGTTCGCAGAGAGCGGCGACGTTGGCTGCGAACAGTGCGAACGCCTCTACACCGCGGACCAGATGCGCGCCTACGCCCTGGCCGCAGCCCCTGCCGTGTCGGCGCCGGCCGCCTTTGACGCCGCCGGCTTCCGCGCCTGGGTGCTGGCGAACCTCCCCGACGAGACCGTCATCGGCAGCAGCGCATGGTGGGCCGACCACCTGACCGCATGGGCTGGCCGGTTTGTGAAGGGCGCAATCCAAGCCCCTGTCACTGCGGCTGGCGAGGTCAGTCATGGCTGACCACACGAGAGGCGACTGGGAGTTCGTCGTGACCAAGGCGCACAACGGCGACACCGTGTATTCGGTGAAGTCGGCCCGGTTCGGATACGTCGTCTGCGACGCCTGGGGCCAGACCGATGCCGAGGCCCTGGCCAACGCCAACCGGATCGCCAAAGCAGTCACGGCCGCCAATCGCGCAAGCGAAGCCGCCAATCCCAGCACCTCCGCGAGCACACCGCAATGAGCCAACTCCAACAGCACCACAAAGAAACGAACGCCGACGGCATTGGGCGCTGCTCCGTGCCGATGTGGCAGGGCGGCTGTCCAGCCGGCTTCTGCGACCAGCCTGCCTATGGCGAGCGCCCGCACAGCCCGGAGACCATGAACTACTCGGCGGGCCGAATGATGCGCGCCGACAACCTGTATGACGGCTACGTCCCCGGCCTGGCCTGCGTGCAGCACGGCGGCCCGGATTCGCGCGTCTTCATGGATGGCAACGCCTGGTGCGCGGTGCGCCCCGACTTCATCAACCTGCAAGAGTCGCCGGCCGGGTTCGGCACCACGCCGGCAGAGGCCCGCATCGCTCTCGCTGCCGCCTGAGGACATCACCATGACCAATTCTCAAGCCCCCCAGCCTGAACACCTGCCGCTGGCCGTGTCGTCGGCGCCGCGTCACATCTGGCTTGACCTGGGCTTTGACCCGGCCGAGGAAGACGCGCACTTCTCGAACCTCCACGCCCTGACTTGGAGCGAGGACAACGCAAGCGGCCACGGCATCAAGTACGTTCGCGCCGACCTTGCCGGCCAGGCTATCCCAGCCCCTGAGGGTGCAGACGCCGCGCTGCTTGCTCTGCTTCGCGCCGCCTTTGACGAGGGCTTCGGATCGCGCGAGACCTACAACGATGTCGTGACGAACACCGCTGAAGACGCGTGGGCCACTGCCAACAAAGGCGACTGGTACGGTGAGAAGGTCCGCGCCGCCCTTGCCGCCCAGCCTATGCCGGCAGCCGTGCCTCCCAGCGACATGCAGCGATGGGTGCAAGCAGAGGCCCTGGTCGAATCGCTCGGCTGGACGTGGAACGCAGCCAGCCACCTATGGGAGGCCGCCCAATCCCCAGCAGAGGGGGACGGCCAAACCGATCTGCGCGAGGCCGCCAAACAGGCCGGGGTAGATATGGACCGCCAGGATCTGAGCGATGCAGTGTGGGTCGGGTACAGCGTCGGGATCTCAGTCGCCCAGGTTCAGCCGGCCTCATATCGGCAGGACTACCCGACCTCTGCGGCGGTCTTGGGCGCAGAGCAAGACAAGGCTCGCGAGGACCAGCGCCTGTTCGGCRTCGGCTTCTGCGTCAATGGGTGGCACGTCCCCGCGCTCGTTGTCGCCTGCTGGGGCATGGAGAACGAGCGCGAGAACATCAAGCGCTTCGAGGCCCTGGCTTCCCAGGAGCAGCCCAAGGGGACGGTGCCGCCCGGCTACAGGCTTGTGCCGGAGGAGTTCATGGACTGGGTTGGGGCGCTGCCCGAGGGCAAGGCGCAGCGCCGCTTGGCTTGGCTGCACTCGACCGATTCCAACAACGTGGACGGATGGACGTGGGGCGTCTACCGCGTCAAGTACGACGAGGCCGGCCAGATGGTTTCCGCGCTGCACTCCTACTCGGACTTCAGCGATCTCGACGCCGCGATGGCCGCCACCTCCCCGCACCGTCCGTCCGCTGAGTGGTATCGCGCCAAGATCGCAGAGACGGAAGGGATCGACGACAACCTGCCCTGCGGTGCCCTAGCCGTCCAAGCCCCCGCGCCTGCACCTGAATTGCAAGACGCAGGCGAAGCAGCGTGGGCGGCTGCAAAGCGGTTGTCCAACCAGTCCGAGCAGGATTTCGTGCGTGGCGCCCAGTGGGCAATGCAGCGCGAAGCATCCAAGACCGTGACGGTGCGCAAGCCTGATGCGCGCACTCGCGCCCAAGCCCCCGCAGTAGGGGCTGAAGTGCCGGAGGAGTCATGAGCAGCAGCCTCGACAGAAGCTCAGCAGCGTTCTTGGCTCGCTTTGGCTCATTTGGTAAGAAGCCAGGATTCGTTTACTTCAAGAAAAACGGAAGGGACCCGCTAGAG
>NZ_JBFULE010000327.1:0-5662 GCF_056400485.1 Roseateles sp. P5_B10 | reverse complement strand
CGTGTACGCAGCGCGGACGAGGTCGTGCACATGGGAGAGCACTGCTTTGCCGTGCTGCTGGTAGCGGCCGGCGCGCCCGAGGCTGAGCTCGTCGAGGAGCGGCTGCGGCAGGCTCTCAGAGGCGCCTATGGCGTCGACGGCCGGCTGATGCAGGTGGGTGTGCGCCTGGGCACCGCCGTGTTCCCGCAGGCCGGGCGCAACGGCGCCGAGCTGGCGGAAGCGGCGCGGGCGAACCTGCCGGCGGCTGGGGGCGACTGAGCAGCGCTCCTCWCACTTCCAGCCACTCCTTGCGGATGTAGGCATTGGCGCGCAGGTCCGCCGGCGAGCCCTCGAAGACGATGCGGCCGTGGCCCATCACGTAGCAGCGCTCGGAGATCTCCATCGCGATGGCCAGCTTCTGCTCGACCAGCAGCACGGCGATGCCGCGGTTCTTCAGCTCCTTGAGGTACTCGGCCACCAGTTCGACGATCTTGGGTGCCAGGCCTTCGGTGGGCTCGTCGATCATGATGAGGTCGGGGTCGCCCATCAGCGTGCGGCAGAGTGTGAGCATCTGCTGCTCGCCGCCSSAGAGCACGCCGGCCTCGGTATGCTGGCGCTCGCGCAGCCGCGGGAACATCTTGTACATGTCCTCGAAGCCCCAGCGCGGGTTCTTGGCTTTGGACTTCTGCCCCAGCATCAGGTTCTGGTGCACGGTCAGCTTGGGGAAGATGTCGCGGTTCTCGGGCACATAGCCCAGGCCCATGTGGGCGATCTCGTAGGCCTTGCGGCCGACCAGCTCCGTGTCGCCCCAGCGCACCGAGCCCTTGGCATCGACCTGGCCCATGATGGTCTTGACCGTCGTGGAGCGGCCAGCGCCATTGCGACCCAGCAGGCTGACGATCTCGCCCGGCTTGACCTCCATGCTGACGCCATGCAGCACATGGCTCTTGCCGTAGAAGGCGTGGACGTTGTCCAGCTTGAGGATTCTTCCTTGCGTCATGCTGCCGCCGCCTGTGTTTCCGCGAGCACCGAGCCCAGATAGGCTTCCTGCACGCGTGCGTTCGCGCGCACGGCCTCGGGCGTGTCAAAGGCAATGACCTCGCCATAGACCAGCACGGCGATCTTGTCCGCCAGGCCGAAGACGACGCCCATGTCGTGCTCCACGGTCAGCAGGGTCTTGCCAACGGTGACGTCGCGGATCAGCTGGATGAAGCGCTTGGTCTCGCTCTTGCTCATGCCGGCCGTGGGTTCGTCCAGCAGGATGACGCTGGAGCCGCCGGCGATGGTGATGCCGATCTCCAGTGCCCGCGCCTCGGCATAGGTGAGGTTCATGGCCAGCACGTCGCGCTTGCGGTCGAGCTTGATCATCTCGAGGATCTGCTCGGTGCGATCGTTGGCGTCCTCGAGGTCGGCGAGGAACTTCCAGAAGGCGTAGCGGTGGCCCAGGCTCCACAGCACGGCGCAGCGGATGTTCTCGAACACCGACAGCCGCGTGAACAGGTTGGAGACCTGGAAGCTGCGCGACAGGCCCAGGCGGTTGATCTCGTAGGGCTTCTTGCCGTCGATGCGCTGGCCATGCAGATGGATCTCGCCCGAGGTCGGCGCGAAGCGGCCGCTGATCAGGTTGAACAGCGTGCTCTTGCCGGCGCCGTTGGGGCCGATGATGGCCACGCGCTCGCCGGCCTGCACGGCCAGGTTGGCGCCGCGGATGATCTCGCTCTTGCCGAAGCTCTTGCGCAGGTCGCGCAGTTCGAGGGCGTAGGCCGTGCTCACAGGGCTTCCCTCCGCTTGATTTCTTTTTCGATGTCTTCCTGGATCTCACCCCACTCGTGCACATAGTGGCGGCGCACCAGCTCGAAAAGACCCGCACCGACGACGATGAGGAAGCCGGCACCGAACCAGGCATCCAGCGTGCCGCTGTTCAGCGTCGCGCCCATGAAGCGCAGCTCGGGACCCAGGGCCTCGTTGAGCTGGCGGTGGTAGAGCATCTCGATCATGGTCGCCGCGCCGACCAGCGCTGCGAGGGCCGTGCYGGCCAGGGCGAGATACGAGGTCCAGAGCTTCTTCAACTTGCCGAAGGCCGCCACGCGCAGGTTCATCAGGATGAGGCTGGCAAAGCCGCCCGGGGCATACATGACCATGAACAGGAAGATCAGGCCCAGGTAGAGCAGCCAGGCCTTGGTCAGCTCCGACAACAGCACGCCGCAGATGACCATCAGCACGGCGCCGATGATGGGACCGAAGAAGAAGGTCGCGCCGCCCAGGAAGGTGAACAGAAGGAAGGCCCCCGAGCGCGCCGCGTGCAGCACGTCGCTGCCATTGACGATCTCGGCGTTGATCGCCCCCAGGCCGCCCGCGACGCCAGCAAAGAAGCCCGAGATGGCGAAGGCCATGAAGCGCACCCAATGGGTGTCGTAGCCGACGAATTCGACACGCTCGGGGTTGTCGCGCACGGCGTTCAGCATGCGGCCCAGCGGCGTGCGCGTCAGCGCGAACATGGCCGCCGTGCAGATGAAGCAGTAGACGGCGACGAGGTAGTAGACCTGGATCTGCGGGCCGAAGCTGATGCCCATGAAGGGCTTGCCGATGACGCGGTTGCTGGACACGCCGCCCTCGCCGCCCGAGAACTCAGGCAGCATCAGCGTCAGCGCGAACACCAGTTCGCCAATGCCCAGCGTGATCATCGCGAACGGCGTGCCGGCCTTCTTCGTCGACACGTAGCCCAGCAGCGCCGCGCAGACCAGGCCCGCGAAGCCGCCCACCAGCGGGATCAGGCTGACGGGAATGCCCAGCGTGCCGGCACCGGCCATGTTCAGCGCATGGATGGCGAGGAAGGCGCCCATGCCGCTGTAGACAGCGTGGCCGAAGCTCAGCATGCCGCCTTGGCCCAGCAGGATGTTGTAGGCCAGGCAGGCGATGACGCCGATGCCCATCTGCGTCAGCATGGTCTGCGCCAGGCCCGTCGTCCAGATGCGCGGGGCGACGAAGAGGATGAGGGCGAAGAAACCCCAGACGAACCAGCGCCCGACGTTGTGGGGCTTGAAATGGAAATCCTTGGACTTGCTCATCGGATCAGTCTTCYCGCGTSCCSAGCAGGCCCTTGGGSCGGAAGATCAGGATCAGCACCATCAGCAGATAGGGCAGGATGGGGGCGACCTCGGCCATCGTCAGGCGCAGCAGCGGGTAGCCCGGCGTGGCCTGGGTGATGGTGAAGCCCAGGCTGCCGAGCAGCGTGGCGAGGGAGCCGTTGATCGTCAAGGGCAGCGTCTGCAACAGACCCACGACGATGGAGCCGACGAAGGCGCCGGCCAGCGAGCCGATGCCGCCGACGACCACGACGACGAAGATGATGGCGCCGATGAACGCCGCCATGTTGGGCTCGGTCACGAAGGTGATGCCGCCGATGACGCCGGCCAGGCCTGCCAGCGCGCAACCGCTGCCAAACACCAGCATCAGTACGCGCGGCACGTTGTGGCCGAGCGCCTCGACCATCTCTGGGTGCGTCAGCGAGGCCTGGATGATCAGCCCGACGCGGGTGCGCGTCAGCAGCAGCCACAGCGCCAGCAGCATCAGCAGGGCCACCAACATCATGAAGGCCTTGGTGGCCGGGAAGGTCGAGCAGTTGGCCACCGCGCAGACCTCGGGCGAGGCCTTGCCCAGCACCAGCGACATGCCCTCCTGGGCGCGCGAAACGATGGTCAGGGCCGACCCCTCCAGCAGCGCCGGCGGCGTGAACGTCACTGCGGTACGGCCCCAGATCAACTGCACCAGCTCCAGCACCACATAGGACAGGCCGAAGGTGATCAGCAGCTCGGGCACATGGCCGAACTTGTGCACGCGCCGCAGCGCCAGCCTCTCGAAGCCCGCCCCCAGCACGCCAACGGCCAGCGGCGCGAACAGCAGCGCCGGCCAGAAGCCCATGATGCCCACCAGCGAATAGGCGATGTAGGCGCCCACCATGTAGAAGCTGGCGTGGGCAAAGTTCAGCACGCCCATCATGCTGAAGATCAGCGTCAGGCCCGAGCTCAGCATGAAGAGCAGCAGGCCGGACGACAGGCCGTTCAGCAGATTGATGAAGACTTGATCCAAGGCGGTGGCCGGCAAAGTCAGGAGGATCGCGCCGCCGCTCGCGAGCGGGGCGCGGTCGAGTCAGGCACCCAGGGGCTCAGGGCCTCTTCATTTGGCAGGACGTCGGCGTCGACGACACGTAGCTGTCGTACATCTTCACCGGCGCCAGCGTCATGCCGGTCTTCTCGGGGCTGTAGGGGTACTTGGCGTCGGCCTTCTGCCAGACCGAGATGAACAGCGGCTGCTGCAGCTGGTGGTCGGTCTTGCGCATCGTCACTTCACCATTGAAGCTCTTGACTGTCAGACCTTCCATCGCCGCGGCCACCTTGACCGGGTCGGTCGACTTGGCGTTGGCCATGGCCTGGCTCAGCAGCGAGTAGATGTGCTGCACGCTGAGCGTGTACATGTCGTCGTTGAACTTCTTGTTGTATTCCTCGGCGTCCTTCTGCGCCTGGCCGCCCAGGTTGTAATGGCTGTAGGCCACCTGGAAGACGCGGCCCGCGCCGCCGGTGCCCAGTGCCGTCGGCGTGCCGGTCACACCGGTGTAGTAGGTGAAGAACTTGCCGTTGTAGCCGGCCTCGTTGGCGGCCTTGACGAGCAGGGCCAGGTCCGAGCCCCAGTTACCGGTGATGACGGTGTCGGCACCGCTGGCCTTGATCTTGGCGACATAGGGGGCGAAATCGCGCACCTGGGCCAGCGGGTGCAGGTCCTCGCCGACGATCTGCACGTCGGGGCGCTTGCGGGCCAACATCTCCTTGGCGTATTTGGCGACCTGGTGGCCGTGGGCGTAGTTCTGGTTCAGCAGAAAGACCTTCTTGACGTCGGCCTGGTCCTTCATGAACGTCGTCAGCGCCTCCATCTTCATGGACGTGTCGGCGTCGAAGCGGAAGTGCCAGTAGCTGCACTTGCTGTTGGTCAGGTCGGGGTCCACCGCCGAGTAGTTCAGGTAGAGGATTTCCTTGCCCGGGTTGCGCTCGTTGTGCTTGCTGACGGCGTCGCTCAGGGCCAGCGCCACGCTGGAGCCATTGCCCTGCATGATGTAGCGGATGCCCTGGTCGGCCGCGGCCTTCAGCAGGTTCAGCGATTCGGCGGGGCTGAGCTTGTTGTCGAAGGTGACGATCTCGAACTTCACGCCGGCGGGGTTGCTCTTGTTGGTCTTCTCGCCGAGGAACTGGAAGGTCTTGACCTGGTTCTGGCCCACCGGGCCCATCAGCCCGGACAACGCGTCGATATAGGCCAGCTTGACTGTCTCGCCCTTCTGCGCCTGGGCGGCCCCGGCCGCCAAGGCCAGCACGGCGACTGCCGTGAATGCGCGCGTTAGGCGTGGGACATGGGCCGAAGTGATGTMGAACATGCTTGTCTCCTGTTGTGGGTCTGAATGTGAACGGAAGTTAATCCAGCGCGGCCACGCCGCAGTCCCGGGCTTACCCCTGACCGGTCATCGCGCTCATGCCGTCGGGAGCTTGTGGCTCAGGAACTGGTCGCGCAGCTTGAGCTTCTGCACCTTGCCAGTGGCCGTATGCGGAATTTCGGAAACGAAGACAACGTCGTCMGGGACCTGCCACTTGGCGATGCGGCCCTCGTAAAAGGCCAACAACTCTTCGCGCGTCAATGT
>NZ_JBFULE010000326.1:0-5667 GCF_056400485.1 Roseateles sp. P5_B10 | reverse complement strand
CTGCCGACATTGCGGTACTGCACCACCGCCTCGCTCTCGCTGCCGACGGGCTGCTGCTCGATCAAGCGGTTCATGCGCGTGTAGTAAGCGTTGGCGCTGAGCGCATGGCCGCTGTGGAGCACGTACTCCCAGGCAGCTTCGACGGAGTTGAGGCGCTCGGGCTTCAGGTCGTTGCTGCGCAGCTGGGAAACCCCGCCGTCGTCGTAGAAGCGCTCGTACAGATTGGGCGTGCGAAAGGACTGCGCCCACATCAGCTTGAAGGACTCCCGCTCGTCGGGCCGCAGCGCCAGCACGGCGCGCGGCGACATGGCTGGCGCGAAACCGCGCACATGGTCCAGGCGCAGGCCGGTGGTCAGCTGCAGCACCGATGAAAGCCGCCACTGGTCTTGCGCGTAGACGCCCGCGGCGTCCTGGGTGACGTGCGAATCCAGGCGCAGCGCATAGGGGTCGACGTCGTAGTTGCGCTGCAGGCCCTGGGGCGAGGTGCGCAGCTCGGCGCCGAACATCAGCTGATGGTTGAGCAGCCCTCGCCAAAGCACGCGCGCCTCCAGCGTCGTCCATTGGGCGCGAGCCTCGTCCTTGTTGACGAGTTGAGGCGCCGGCCCGAAGACATAGCGGCCACGGAATTCATAGCCCGCCACACTGAGCCGCGCCGAGCGGCGTACATCGCCCTGCCAGCCTTCGTCGTAGCTGAGCTCGCCCAGCACCAGGCTGTCGGTGTAGTGGGTGCCGGGCACACCGGGCTCGGTGCCGTAGGGTGCGGTCGGGGCATCCTTGTCGCGGCGCACCGCGTTCAACGCGACCCGCCAAGGGCCGTTGCGGTATTTGGCCAGCAGCGCCACCTGCCGCTCGCCATCAAGACCACGCACCCAGCCATCGGCCGTTCCGAGTTCGGGCAGGAAGAGGTCCTCGCCGGCGGTGCGCTGCAGGTTGAGGCCGATGAACAAATCACTGTCCGCGGCGGCGGCACCGTAATGCATCTCGGCGCGGCGCGTGCCGTTCTCGCCCACACTGCCCTGGGCCGTCAGGCCCGGCGCGTCAGCGCCATTCAGCGTCACGACGTTGACGACGCCCAGCAGCGCATTGCTGCCGTAGATCGAGGAGCCGGGGCCGTGGACGAGCTCCACCCGCTTGACCCATTCGGCGACGATGGGCAGCTCCAGCTGCGGCAGCCCCTGGTCAAAGATGGCGTCATTGACGCGCTGGCCATCGATGGCCATCAGGAGGCGGGCGCTGTAGTCGCCCGGCCGGTTGAAGCCGCGCAGCCCCAGGGCGCTGTAGGTGCGCGAGTTGCTGAGGTAGACGCCCGGCAGGCGGGCCAGCTGGTCACCCACGGTCTGGTGGCCAAGGGCATCGGACACACCCCGCTCCAGCACGCTGACCGATGCCGGCGCGTCCATCAGGCTCTGGGCATAGCGGGACGGACCCTGCACTTCCCGTTTCAGAAGCGCTTCGAGCGCCTGGTCGTCCGAGGCATCGGCGGCGGCTGGAGCGGCTTGAGCCGCTGGAGTCAGGGCCAGCGTGGACAACCACGCCAGCGCAATTAGGCGGCTTTTCACAAGGGCGGTCGCCGGCAGACGTCGGCGGCGATGGGAAACGGTGCCGAAAGCTTAGCTTTGGCCCCGTCCGCAGTCGCTGTCACATTTCACAACAACGCCGGTTGCGAGCCGGTCCGCGACTCAATTCACGGTTTGCCGGTGTAACGGGTATGGAAACGTCGCCCCTGCGCGTCCATGGCCTGCAGCCACAGCTCCGACGTGACGCTGCCCACCGGCGTGTACGCCGTGCTCAGCGTCGCCGCCGTCTTGGGCGGCAGCGGCACGCTCGTGTCCAGCACCGTGGGCGCTCCGCCGGCGGTCGGCGTGAAGACGCGCTTGATCTCGATGAGGCGCAGGTCGGGGTTGGCAGCGGCCCAGGCGCCCCAGTTGATCACCAGGCTGCCGCTCTGCAGCGAGGCGGCGGACACCGGGCTGGCTGCAGACACGCTGTCAACACTCGGGAAGCGCGTGGCAGCCGGCTCGCCGAGCACGTCGGCGCGCAGCCAGGCGTTGCGCGTCTCGGCCACGCCGGAAATCGTGTAGCTGGCGATGAACTTGGCACCACGCACGCTGTCCGCGCTGCCGATCCAGCCGACCGCCGAACGCTGGATGGCGATGTCGCCCACGCCGCCCGTCGGGATCAGGTTGGTGGCGCCCGGCGTGGACGACACGCACAGCAGGAGCCGGTTGCAATAGCCGAAGGGAATGCTGAAGCCGCCGGGTAGCTGCACCGTGGCCGAACTGAGCAGCTGCGTTGCCGGAATGCCGGGCACGGGATCGGCCGTCTGCGCCTGGACCTCAACCTGCAGGCCGATGCCCGGGTTGGGCACCACGGCACCGCTGGCCGTGCCATCGGCATTCAGCGCCAGGAAGCCCAGCGGATACACACCGACGGCCAGCTTCTTGCCGTTGCCGATCAGGTTCCACTTGTTGGTCGTCGTGGCCGACTTGTTGTAGCTGACCGCGTCACTGAAAAGGTCGACGACTGCACCGGTGGAATCGCTGATGACGGCGCCCACCAGCACCTTGGCGCAGTTGCCGGCGGTCGGTGCATCGTCGGCGCAGCCCAGCAGCTGGAAGCGGCCAAACTGGCGGTTGCCCGTCGTATAGGTCGACAGGATGCCGGCGATGTCGGCCTTGCTGCGGCCGTTGTGCTTGTCGTAGCCGGTGACGAGGACGGAGTTCAGCAGCGTGCTGACGTCGCGCCCCTGGGCGATGAGCTGGTTCAGCGCCGCGCCGAGGTCATCCAGACCTGACAAGGTGCCGAGCAGCGTCGTCGCGCTGGTCGCGGCCTTCAACGTCGAGGTGATGGCGGTGGCTGGCGTGCCGGTGGCCTTGAGCAACTCGGTCTGGGCCGTGGGCAGCTCGACGACGACTTCGGCCGTCGGTGCGGCGAGGAATTTGTTGCCGATCTGCAGCACCGGCACGTTGAGCTTGGAGCGTGCGAGGTCGATGCGCACGCTCTCGATGAGCAGGTCGTGAGCACCCTTGTTGGCGGCAAAGGTCGAATCCGCCAGCAGGTCCAGAGCCGCGGCGTCGGTGATCTTCAGGTCGCTGACCTGGGTCTTGACCAGGGTCTTCAGGAAGGTGCCCGCAGCAGGCGCGGCGCTGGCCATCTGGCTCAGCTGGCTGGTGCTGGTCGAGGCGGCGGCGAATACCGGCGCAGGTTCGGTACCCAGGGACAACGCGACGACAGCGTTGGTCAGCGGCGTCACATGGCCGACCATGGCGGCGCTGATGGCCGGCACGGTGGAATGCAGCACCTGCATGGTGCCGGCAGCATCCATGCCTCGCGCCTGGATGAACAAAGGCGCGGCGGGGCTGGTGGTGCTCAGCGTCAGGCTGTAACTGCCGTCGGCGCCATGGGTGGTGGCCGTGCCAACCGCCTTGCCCTGGCCATCGACGACGCTGATCTGCGCATTGACCAGAGGCGCGCCCGTGGCGGCAACGCCGCGCAACGTGGGCGGCTTGTCCAGCACAGGCGTGTCCGAACCGCCACCGCCTCCTCCGCAGGAGGCGAGCAGCAGGGTCAGGGCAAAAGCAGCAAGGCGGTACAGCATGGCGCGGGCGTGAATCTGGGCTTGGGCCAGTGTGCCGCGCCAGCCCACCGGGTGGTGGGCCGTTAAAGGGCCGAAATCAACGGTTGATCTGCACCCAGGCCAGCTCCAGCCAGTTGTCGGGCCGGTGGATGGCCGTGACATTCGCACGCGCCGCCCACGGCACCACCTGGCGGTGCAACGGGATGATGTTGACCTGCTCGCGCAGCTCGGCCAGCGCGCCGCGGATCTGCTGCTCGCGCTTTTTCGGATCGGGCTCGACGCTGGACTGCGCCGCCAGTGCGTCGGCCTTGTCGTTGCGGAAGCCGCCGAAGTTGTAGTTGCCCACGCCCTTGTCGCCACGCGTGCGGTACAGCGGCGTCAGGATGCTCTCGGCATCCGTCACCGAGCCGCCCCAACCGTACATGTACAGGCTGGTGTCGTACTTCTCCAGCTTGGGGAAGTAGATGACGCGGGGCATGGCGTTGACCTTGACCTTGATCTTCAGCTGGGCCCACATCGAGGCCAGGGCCGTGCAGATTTCCTCGTCGTTGATGTAGCGGTTGTTGGGGCAGTCCAGCGTCACCTCGAAGCCATCGGCATAGCCCGCRTCGGCCATCAGCTTCTTCGCGCCGGCCAGGTCGTGCGGCAGGCGGGCCTGCAGGGCCGGGTCGTCGAAGGAGGCGATGCCGGACGGAGTCAGCGCGCCGGTGGGCACCGACAGGCCGCTCATCAGCTTGGTCCTGAGCGCGTCGATGTCGATGGCCTGGTACAGCGCCCGGCGCACGCGCACGTCCTTGAAGGGGTTCTTGTCACCGGGGACGTTGCCATAGAGCAGCTTGTCGCGCGACTGATCCATGCCGATGAAGACGAGGCGGTTTTCCGGCCCCTCGATGACCTTGACGCCAGCGGTGTTGCGCAGGCGCGCAATGTCGCGCGGCGCGGGGTCGAGCACGAAATCGACCTCGCCCGACACCAGCGCGGCCAGGCGTGTCGCGTCCGTCGCGATGGGCGTGTAGACGACCTCCTGCACATTGCCCTCGAACTTGTTCCACCAGTTCGGGTTGCGCTTGAGCACGGTCTTGATGCCGGGCTGGCGGCTGGCCAGCATGAAGGGGCCGGTGCCGTTGGTGTTCAGCGCCGTGAAGCTCTCTTCCTTGTTCTTGAAGTCCAGCGGCTTGGTGGCCTTGTGTGCCTCGCACCACTTGCGGCTCATGATCCACAGCTGGTCGATGTGCTGCAGGAAGATGGGGTTGAAGGTGGTCAGCTGGAAGTCCACCGTCAGCTCGTCGACCTTTTTGGCCGTGCCGACGGCATTGGCCCAGACGGCGATCTGCGAGGTGGGCTCCTTGGCGCGCTGTACCGAGAAGACGACGTCATCCGCCGTCAGCGGCGTGCCGTCATGGAACTTGACGCCGGGGCGCAGCTTGAAGCGCCAGGCGAGCGGCCCGGTCTGCTTCCATTCCGTGGCCAGGCCTGGCACCAGGCCCAGCTTGGCGTCGCGGTTGGTCAGCCGCTCGTAGATCTGGCCATTGACCATATTGGTCAGGCTCTCGTTCTGCGAGTCCGGGTCCATGGTCTGCGGGTCGCCCTGGCTGGCCCAGCGCAGCGTCTGCGCGGACACACCGCAGGTCCATGCCAAAAGAGCTACACCCAGCCATCGCTTCATTGCCATCTCCCAACTGCAGGGCTGGCAGTTTAGGAGGCCGTCAAAGCCCCTTCGTTACCGTTTGGCGTTCGGGTTCCAGAGCTCGTCGAGATGGGTGAAATTCCAGTCCTCGGGCGGCTCGCGGCCGGCGATGCGGTCGGTGGACGTGGCCAGGTCGATGACTTGCAACGGGATGKGCATGCTCGACTTGGTCGAGTAGAAAACCTTGACGCGCGGCGCGACCAGTGAAATGGCGTTCTGCTCGACCACAACGGCCAGGCGGCCGGACTGCAGTCGCACCAGGGTGCCGGTCGGGTAGATGCCGACGCTCTTCACGAAGGCCTGGAAGACGCTCGGGTCAAACTGGCCCTTCCACTGTGACATGCGCTGCAGTGAGCCGGCCGGGTCCCAGGCATTCTTGTAGGGCCGCGTCGAGGTGATGGCG
>NZ_JBFULE010000325.1:0-5680 GCF_056400485.1 Roseateles sp. P5_B10 | reverse complement strand
GCCCAGCCAGCACCCGTCCATCCGCTGGTTCGGCCATGAGCTGGCCGACTTCATGGCCGCGGCAGACGATGAACTCGTGCCCCATACCAGCCTGATCGATTTCGCGCGCATGGATTGGGCTCTGCGTGGCGCCTTCGATGCGGCCCAGGCACCCCCGCTGGAGCCGGCCTCGCTGGCCGCACTTGGCGCAGACGACTGGGCCGGTCTGGTGCTGCACCTGCAGCCCAGCGTGCAGCGCGTGGTGCTGGCCTACGCCATCGAGCCCGCCTGGCGCGTGCTGCGCGAGTGGGAGCCGGAGTCCGGCGACGACCAACCCGAGCTGCCTGAGCCGGTGGCGCATGAACACACGCTGCTGGCCTGGCGCCAGGCCGGCGAGACCCGCTGGCGCTCGCTGGAGTCGCTGGAGGCCGCTTTGCTGGGCGCGGTGGCCGAGGGCTTGCCGTTCGCGCAGCTCTGCGAGCGCGCCGCCCAGGTGCTGGGCGATCCAGGCGCCGCAGCGCCCGCCGTCGTCGGCGCCCTGCAGCGCTGGCTCGCTGACAGTCTGCTTCAGGAGCGCGCGTCGTAGACCAGCGGGTGGCTGGCCTGGCGTTCGCCGAGGAAAGTACCGTGGCCGTTCATCGTCGGCGCGATGGTGCCGCGAGAGGATTTGGTCCAGGTCACCGTGAGCTCGCAACGGCTGACGGCCGCGGTCTTGGGATCGCTGTTGTTGGCATTGCGGCTGGCGATGTTGAGGTTGTCGTCCACCAGGGCCGGCTCCAGCCGGTAGCCGCCCGCCACGCTGCCCTCGATGCGTGCGCCCAGATTCTCGTTCTTGATCGTGAAGCTGCTGCCATCGCTGCGGCTGCAGCTGCCGCTGCCCGTGGCGACGGCGTCGTTCACGCCGGACAGGTTCAGCCGCACCGGCAGGGCGGCGCCGCTGCGTGTCAGCAAAGGGTTGCCAGTGGGCTGCAGCACCGTGAAGCCAACGGGCAGCGTGACCTGGCTCACATGGCGAACACCGGCCCGCGTGAACACCAGCTGCACCACCGGCTGGGCGCTCGCGGCGGCCAAGCTGGCGGTGTAGCCCAGACGCTCGCCGTCGGGATTGCTCATCGTCACCTCGGGGCCGCCGTCGACGCTGACCGACAGGCGCTCATCCGGCGCCATCAGCACCGTCGTCAGTACGTTGGCGGACTTGCCGAGGAAGCCGTCCACCACCACGCGGTTGTCGCCCGTTGCCTGGGCCGCGCTGAAGCGAGGGCTGATCTCGTCGACGTTCAGCGTCGAGGATTCGGTGCAGTTGCGCAGGCCGCACACGATGCCGTYGGCCATGGCGCCGACGACGTCAGCGACGTCGTGGCCTACGCCGCCACAGCCTGCCATGGCGAGCAGGGAGAACAGCAAGGGCGCCGTCACGCGGCAGCAGGAGGAAAAGGTCATCGGTACACCTTGAAATTCGAGCGAGTGGATACTAGGCGCAAGCCGGCTTTGGTTGTTGGTGCCGGCCCCGTGATTGTTCACCTGTTGGAGTCGTTATGTCGTCGCGCCTTGCTCCCCTGTTTGCCTCGCTATCCCTGCTGCTGGCCCTGCCAGGCCACGCCGCCCTCAGCGTCGGCGCTCCGGCCCCCGACTTCAGCACTGACGCCGCCGTCGGCGGCCAGTCCTTCAAGTTCAAGCTGGCCGAGGCCCTCAAGCAAGGCCCGGTGGTGCTGTACTTCTATCCCAAGGCCTTCACCAGCGGCTGCACCGTCGAGGCCCACCAGTTCGCCGAGGCGACCGACAAGTTCAAGGCGCTGCACACGACCGTCATCGGCATGTCCAACGACGACATCGAGACGCTGAAGAAGTTCAGCGTCGAGGCCTGCCGCAACAAGTTCGCCGTCGCGGCCGACGCCGGCGGCAAGGTCATCAAGGACTACGACGTCACGCTGAAGATGGTGCCCGGCACCATGGCCGACCGCGTGTCCTATCTGATCGGCACCGACGGCAAGGTCGCTGCTGTGCATGCCAGCATGAACCCGGATGGCCACATCGACGCGATGCTGAAGGCGGCTCAGCAACTGAAGAAATGATTGCCGGCCCGGAAACGGCGGTTGTGCGCGTCCGAGGGGCTGGCGAGGCGGGTTGCCCGCAAGGCGAGACGACGCAGCGGGCTCGTGCCCGCAAGGAAGAACAACGCAGCCGGCAGCCCGAAGCGCCAGACCAGCGGACGTGCAGCGCTGGTGATCGAAGTGGCATGCGAGGCTGGCAAGCGGTCTTGTCGAAGCGTCAGGCCTGCGATGAGTAGCGAGCGGTCAACTGCCGTTTTCGGGCTGGGGGCGGTCGAGCTGCTCGCCGCCTACCGCAGCGGCGAACTGTCGCCCGTCGAGGTGGTGGGCGCCGTGCTGTCCCAGGCCGGCAAGCGTGAGGGCGAACTGCACGCACTGTGCGCCATGGATGCCGAGGGCGCTTTGGCCGCGGCCCGCGTCAGCGAGGCGCGCTGGCGCGCCGGCACCGCGCTGGCATTGGACGGCGTGCCGGTCACGCTGAAGGAAAACATCGCCGTGCCCGGCGCGAGCTACCGCCTGGGCACTGCCGCGACGGCGGACGACGCGACCGCCGACTTCGAGGCTCCGCCCGCCGCGCGGCTGCGCGAAGCCGGTGCCATCGCCTGGGCGCGCACCACCATGCCCGACTACGGCATGCTGAGCTCGGGCCTGTCCAGCCTGTATGCCGAGCCGGCGCGCAACCCGTGGGACAGGGCGATGACGCCTGGTGGTTCCAGCGCCGGCGCCGCGGCGGCGGGCGCGGCCGGCTATGGCCCGCTGCACCTGGGCACCGACATCGGCGGCTCCATCCGGCTGCCGGCGGGATGGTGTGGCCTGGTCGGCCTCAAGCCCAGCCATGGCCGCGTGCCCATCAAGCCGGGCTATGCCGGCCGCGTCGCCGGGCCGCTGACGCGCACGGTCGAGGACGCCGCGTTGATGCTGGCCGTGCTCGCGCAATCGGATGCGCGCGACCCGACGCAGCTGCCGCCGGGCTCGGTCACGCCGCGGCCGCTGGAACTGCGTGGCTTGCGCATCGGGCTGATGCTCGATGCGGGCTGGGGCGATGCCGTGCAGCCGGAGGTCGAGGCGGCGGTGGTCGCGGCGGCGCGTGCCTTCGAGCAGGCTGGCGCCATCGTCGAGCCGCTGGCCGCCTTCACGACGCGCGAGATGGCCGACGGCATCGACCGTTTCTGGCGCATGCGCTCCTGGCTGGACATCTCCGCCCTCGCCCCCGAGCAGCGTGCCAAGGTGCTGCCCTACATCCTCGGCTGGGTGACTCCCGCGTCCGGCTACGACGGCGGCACGGTGTTCCGCGGCTACAGCCAGATG
The DNA here is from genome assembly GCF_056400485.1 of Roseateles sp. P5_B10. Lineage (NCBI taxonomy): Bacteria > Pseudomonadati > Pseudomonadota > Betaproteobacteria > Burkholderiales > Sphaerotilaceae > Roseateles > Roseateles sp. P5_B10. The sequence goes on along the minus strand of NZ_JBFULE010000325.1, from coordinate 2,345 downwards.
CAGGCCTTGCGCGAGGCGGCCAATGCGGCCTGCGAGCCTTTTGACTTCGTGCTGTCGCCCGTCGCGCCCATGCCGGCCTACCCGGCCCACCTGGCCAGCCCGCTGCACGACCCGGCGCGGCCCTTTGAGCACATCGCCTTCACGCTGCCCTACAACATGAGCGAGCAGCCGGCGCTGTCCATCAATGCGGCCTTCACGTCGAGTGGCTTGCCGATTGGGTTGCAGATCATCGGCCGGCGCTTCGACGACGCTGGCGTGCTGGCCTTGGGCGCAGCGTGGGAGCGGTTGCGACCCGAGCAACGCCCCTGGCCCTTCCGGGAGAGCCCACCATGATCCTCGTCCTTGGCCATGTCACCGCCCGCCCCGAGCATTTCGACGAGGTGCTGAAGCTCAGCCATCAACACGTCGAGCGCTCGCGCGCCGAACCCGGTTGCATTGCGCACGCGGTGCATCGCGACACCGAGAACCCGTTGCGCCTCGTCTTCGTCGAGAAGTGGAGCGACATGGCGGCCCTGCAAGCCCACTTCCGTGTGTCGGCCTCGCGCGAGTTCGGCAGGGCGCTGGCAACGATGGCGTCCGAGCCGCCGGAGCTGGAGTTGTTCGATGCGAACGTGATCAGCGCAGGCGGCTGACGCGCTTCGCGCAATCGATCAGGTTTTGCGATGGGCTCGCAGCCGGCCGGCAAACAGCGCCATGCCGGCGACGAGCAGCAGCGCTTGTGACGGCTCAGGTACAGCGGTGGGAATCTCGACGATGCTCGAAATGATGTCGCTGGGAAAACGGTCTGAGTAATTGTAAGCGATCCAGGAGCTTTGGGCAGTGCCTGCGACCGAGTAGAGGAAGCTGATGTCGTGGTAGCCGCTGACTCCGCTCAACGTGATGAAGAAGTCATTCACGCCGGGCGCCACGCCGCCGGCGCCGTTGCCCTTGCCGCCAAAGGTGTAGGACGGCGGAAACGGCGCACCTTGCCAGTTCTCGAAGGCAAGGTCTGCCAAGCTGTAGCTGTGACCTGCGATGCTCAGGTCGATGGCGCCGATGCTGGTGACCGGTTGGCCCAGCGCATCAGCCTGGAAGATGATCGAGCCCGACACCGGATCCTGCGGCGCAGGGGCGGGTGCCAGCACCGACGTGAAATGCGTTGCAGTAAAGGTGAGCTGGTAGGTCTTGGCCTGGGCCTGCTGGCTCGGCAGACAGGCCAAGACGCAGGCGATCGCGGCAATGGTGTGCATTTTTCCTCCCTGGTGCCGGGGTGCGCGGGTGCGCCTCCGGGGCGATGCCACTTTAGGCGCAGACAGGGGCGACCCGGCCCCGAAGATGAGGGGCCGTACGAACCCCAGGGCAGCGGCTAACGCCGCTTGACGAACCCTAGCAGCGCGGCCATCGGCAGCACCGAGCGTGGCCGATAGGGCAGGCGCCACAGGCCGCCATGGTTGGCGGTGTGCACCAGCAGCTTGAGTGGATGCGCGAAGTCGCGGGCCTCGGTGCGCAACTGATGCACCCACATCGCGGCCATCAGCGCATTCGTCGTCGCCGGCGCAAAGACCTCGACGCCAAAAGCCTTGGCGCCGCGAAAGCCCGCTGCCAGCAGCGGATTGGAGACAACTGAGGCCGTCGTGGTGCTGGGCGCCACGTTGAAGGCGACGCGGTGCCCATCGGCGCGGGCCACCAGGGCGCGCCACTGCTGCAGCCGCTTGGCCAGCGCGTAGTTCGGGCCCTGTTCGACGACCAGCGCGTCGACCAGGCCCCATTTCCCAGAGTCTCTGCCGAAATCACCAGCGTCGATCAGCCCCTCGATATGCGGAGCGAAGCCGCGGCCGCCGCTGCCCAGACGCGCACCGAACTGGGCCAGCTTCTTGACGAGGCCACGCTCGGCATAACGGCGCATGACGTCGCGCGCCAGCTGCTCCGGCACGGCGAAGACATCGGTCGGCGTGGCCATGTAGGCGAGCTGGGTGCGGGCGTCGGCGGCGCACAGCGTCGCGCTGATGGCGTCCATCGCGAGGGACACGCGCACATGGCGCTCGCCGTCCAGGTAGGCGAGGTTGGCGATGGACAGCGGCTGTTGCCGAGACGCCAGCCAGGCGGCGATCTCCGGCGTGTCGGCCAGCAGGTCGGCGCCGGCATGGGCGACGTCCAGCGGCTGGTCCGGCGCGACGGGCGCGATCAGCGTGGCATTGCCGGCGGCGACGATGGCGGCGATGCGCTTCCAGGGCGCGGCGCGGGCGAGGTCGATGCCGACGAGATTGGCGCGCCACTTCGCCAGCCAGGCCAGCGGCCCGGCCTCGCTGCCGGCGCCGAGCAGCACGAGGTGCTGGTCGGACAGGTCGAACCATTCGGGGTGGGCC